>CAZETN010000020.1:0-12209 GCA_964514475.1 uncultured Bacteroides sp. | reverse complement strand
CCAGGCGCATCGCCAACGCCACAAAAACCGACCGCACCTGACGCTTCGAAGCCCCGCGCGAACGCAACAGCCCTATTGTGGACACATTGCTCAATACCAGTATGAACAGGCTTGATATCAGCGTAATTGCCGCCACGCAGCACATAAGCGCGAAAATGACAACCACATTCGTGTCGAGCAGATCAAGCCAGCTCAGATACATCGAGCCGGAATGTGTTATATTGTCCACCACCGGTACGGAGTCAGCTTGAGCCAGTCTGGCTCGGCTTAGGAAGCATTCCTGCAGCTGCCTTGCTTTGTCTGCAATGGAATCGGGGTCTACGCCGCGAATTTCAAAAGCCGTCGCGCCCGTAACTCCCAGCCCGCAGACTTTCTGCAAGGCACGAAGCGGCGCATAACATACCGTGCGGTCGTAATCACCGAAATTGGACGAATAAAGTCCGGCCACTGTAAACTTGCGCGCACGAATGTTGTCACCTGCAAAAAATACTGCATTGACACGGTCGCCGGGCGAAATTGCGAGTCTGGATGCCACGGCGTCCGACACGACGATCGAATCACCGCCTCCACTTACATAATCAGGCCAGACTCCTGCAGTGAGATTGTTCCGCTCAAAGCCGAAGTCATGCCCGCTGCCATAGCCGGTAAAAACCAGCACGGCATAATCATCGTCAGTCTTAAGCATACCGGGCTGACGCAGAACCGCGCTTGTCCGCGCGTCTGGCGTAACCGAAGCGACTGCTTCCGCAATTTCGGGTGTGACATCCATAAAGGGAGACTGTTCGCCATACGTATAGTTATAAGGAGGTTGCACGGTGATATCGGCGTCAAAGCCTGACAGCTTACCACGAATCGCATCCTTGAAGCCTCCGGCTACCGACACTGTCAGCATCATGACAAACAGCGCACAACCCACTCCGGCCACAGCGATAACCGATGCCACACGGTTATTGCCGCCGAGCCCGAGGCGGCGCCCTATCATAAGTATGAAGTGTCCTTTTGCCATTTAATTAAAGGGAGTGGAGAGTGTCCGGTATGACATACGCGTCAGACAGCCGGTATGATGATACTGTCTGTACAGTTGCAAAAGTACGACAAATAATTGTGGCGGCCAAATCTCTGCGAACGGTCACATCAGACCCTCAAGCCGGTCAGTGTACAGTGGTTTAAGGAGGAACTGTCAATATGATAACATGTTCACATTTGTAAAGATTTGCAGCCGGCACACTAATTCTTAAATGCGCCTTATTTATAAACATTCTAAATAAGGATGCGTTTTCTTTGGTTTTAAGACGTTTTTTTCGGACCTTTGCAGCGTTTTATTTCATGACGCGTATCCGCCGAATCAGTCAGGACAGTGCCCCTAAGTCCCGGAACCGTCACTATGCGATATTGAACATCAATTCAAACATCCAGACATCCTCTCTGTTTTTCGATATATGAGACTATCGGATTTGAATACGGGCCAAAAGGCGATTATAACTAAAATTCTGGGTCATGGCGCATTCCGCAAGCGCGTCATGGAAATGGGCTTTGTACGCGGCCGCGAAGTGACAGTCGCTCTCAAGGCCCCGCTCAGCGACCCAATCAAATACAAGATAATGAATTACGAGGTAAGCCTTCGCCGCTCCGAGGCCAACCTCGTTGAAGTGGAACCTGTAGCGGACGGAAGACGTCCCGACATACACATGTCTTCGGGATACGGCACAATAGACGAGACCTCGGAACTTGACGACACAGCCGACAATTCAGAATTCAGCGCCAACACTATCAATGTTGCGCTTATCGGTAATCCTAACTGTGGTAAAACATCTCTTTTCAACGATATAACCGGCTCACAGGAGCATGTAGGCAATTACTCCGGAGTCACTGTAGACGCAAAACGAGGCTCCTGCCGTTTCGGAGGCTATCGCTTCAATATATACGACCTTCCCGGTACTTATTCGCTTGCTTCATATTCACCTGAAGAAAAATATGTCCGCAATTATCTGCGCGAGCAGACCCCTGACATGATAATCAACGTTGTGGATGCCACAAACCTCGAGCGTAACCTTTACCTGACTACCGAACTGATTGACATGGACCGGTCAATGGTCATAGCGCTGAACCTGTACGACCAGATACGGCGCGAGGGTACAACAATCGACTACCACTCCCTCGGAGGCATGATAGGCGTTCCGATAGTTCCTACGGTCAGCCGTACCGGCGAGGGCAAGGAATTGCTGCTCCACACGGTAATCGAAGTGTTCGAAGGCCGCAACAAGGATGTGCGCCATATACACGTACACCTTGGTCCCGAAGTTGAGAAAGCCGTCACTGTCCTTAAGGACATGATTAAGTGCGACAAGGACATGGCCCATCATATTTCGCCCCGTTACATGGCCATCAAACTGCTCGAGAACGACCCGGAGACAGATAAATACGTGTCAGGACGCCAAAACGGCGACAACATATTGCGCGAGCGCGACCGTCAGCTTGCCAGACTTCATGATTTGACCAACGATGAGGTCTCGGCTACGATCGCATCCGAGAAGTACGGATTTATTGCCGGTGCCCTTGAAGAGACAATGGACAGACGTGAACCGGCAAAGAATACAACCGCGGCAATCGACCGCTTCGTTACAAACCGCATAATCGGTTACCCGCTGTTCTTTGTTATGATGGCGGTCACTTTCTGGCTCACTTTCACCGTAGGCCAGTATCCCATGGACTGGATACAGTACGCTGTTGACTGGCTGAGCGCCACCTGCAACAGCGTCATGCCCCAGGGTCCGTTGCGCGACATGGTCGCCGACGGCATAATCGGAGGAGTGGGGGGTGTCATAGTTTTTCTGCCAAATATACTTATATTATATTTCTGCATCTCATTTATGGAGGATACGGGATACATGGCCCGGGCAGCATTCATCATGGACAGACTCATGCACCACATAGGTCTGCACGGGAAGTCTTTTATCCCGCTGATAACAGGCTTTGGCTGCAACGTCCCCGCCATAATGGGCGCGCGTGCCATCGAAAGCCGGTCAAGCCGCATAATAACGATACTGATTAATCCCTTTATGTCTTGCTCGGCACGTATTCCTATCTACGTATTGTTAATCGGCACTTTTTTCCCGACACATGCCACTCTTGTATTTCTGCTGATGTACGTCATCGGTATCTGCGTGGCGATGGTGACAGCGCGGATGCTCAGACGTTTCTGGTTCAAAAAGGACGAGACTCCCTTTGTCATGGAACTTCCCCCATACCGCGTTCCCACCATGAAGTCGATGCTGCGGCACACCTGGTCCAAAGGACAGGAATACCTGCGCAAAATGGGCGGCATAATCCTTGTGGCCTCGATAATAGTATGGGCGCTTAATTATTTCCCTCGTCACGATGCTTCCGTGCCCAGCGAACAGCGCCAGGACTCGTACCTCGAAATGTGCGGCAAATTCATATCGCCCGTTCTTGAACCTCTGGGATTCGAATGGCGAGCCTCTGTCTCGGCAGTAGCAGGTATACCGGCAAAAGAGATTGTCGTATCAACGCTCGGGGTGCTCTATACCGGTGACGAGGCTGTCAGCGACCAGTCATTGGGCGCACGTCTAACGGCCCCCAACATCAGTACAGGCAAGCCTGATTTCACAGCAGCGACAGCGCTCTCGTTCATGATTTTTGTTCTGCTTTACTGTCCTTGCATAGCCACCCTGACGGCCATCTACCGTGAAACAGGCAGCTGGAGGTATCTTGCATTCTCCATTCTCTACAACACGGTTATCGCATGGATACTCGCGTTCGGCGCCTATCACCTGATGCTGCTGTAACAAGATAAGCGGTATACCCGCTAAATAAAACAAACCGGACACCACTGACTCAAATAAAAAGATGAACGGCCCGAATTAAATGGCGCCGTTCATCTTTTTCAGCAGTTGTTCCAATGGTTGGCATTTTTCTCCATCAGCAGTTCCTGCAGTACATCACATCGGAAATTTCAAGTAGCGCATCGCCAGCTGTTGTCCCAATACGGCACTTCTCCAAGTTTACAACCAGTAACAGTGGAGAAAATTGTACTGCATCGTATACGGAAAAAACCACGCTTCTTTCAATGTTAGCGGGCCGATTAACCGCGATAGCCGCTGCACCCCCGATTACTCGGCCGGATTATAGCGGTTGAGCCGGATTAAGGAGAGGCGATACCGGTATTCGGCGTCAAGATAGTCAAACCGCGCATCCAGATAGTAATTTAGCTCCTGTATGTACGTTATGACGTTAATCTGACCGCCTTTGTATGCCATCAGCAATAGCGAGGGATAGCTCTCGTCAAGAGTGACGGCCGAAAGACCTTCGAGTTGATTGCGCCGGTTTACCGCGTTGTCATATTCGGACGCTATGAGCAATTGCGCCGATACTGTTTCGGCGGAGGCTTCGAATAGTGCGGATTGTATCTGCAGGTCTGCGGCTTTCAGCGCGCGGGCACGCGAATAAACCGGCAGTGTCACGCCCACTGCCAGACCGTTGAAGTGTATCTCTTCCTCAAAAGCATGCCTGTAGCCGACACTGAATCCTGGCAGGCGCGAGGTTTTCATCGCCTCGGACTCAGCACGTGCGGCTCGGCTTTGGGCTGCCTGGGCATTGACGCGGGGATTGTTGTCGCGAGCATAAGCCATATATACGTCAAGGTCAAGGAGAGGGCTGGCCATGTAACTGTCAGTCTCCACATCAAGCGGCATACCGTTGTTAAGGGCCGTCAGCTCTGACACGGCAGTGTTCTGCTCCTGCCGTATATCTGCGATTTTGGCGCGCACGCTGAAGAGCTCGAGACTGATTTTCTTGACATCGAGAATAGTCAGCTGTCCGCTGCGGTAACCGTTGTCGATATATGCCTGCAGTTTTTCCATATTGGCGCATACGCTGTCAAGCAATGCCAGCCGCTGTGCCGAATAAGTCGCTAATGCAAGAGCCTCGGCAGCGTTTATGCGCAGGTCGGCAGCCTCGGCTGAATATAGGTACGACCAGGCTTCGTGAGCGGCACGGGCAGCCGCCTTACGCTTGCCGTATGCGCCGGGCCAGTCGAACGACTGAGTGATACCGATATTCCATTTTCTGTTATCATAGGGGCCCCACAGATGTTCGAACTCCACCTCAGGGTCGGCAATGAGTCCGGCCTCATAAGCGGCAGACTCATATTCGGACTGTCCCTTGGCCTTAAGGGATTTCAGGCGCAGGCTGTTGGCGACTATTGTATCGATGGCTGCCTTCTGGGTCAGACGTCCGTATGCCATTGGAGAGATGGCAAGCATTGTCAGGACGAGAGGCACAATTATACTTTTACTCTTCATTGTCTTGATGGATTTTACGGCGCGGTCCTTTGCGATTCATCAGCAGATAAATCGCGGGGACCACAAAAATATTGAGAACGGTGGCCGAAAGCAGCCCCCCGAGAATCACGACTGCCATAGGCGACTGTATCTCGTTGCCCGGAGCATTACCATTGATTGCCAACGGTATCAGTGCAAGTGCCGAAGTAAGTGCGGTCATGATTATGGGAAGAAGACGGTCGGAGGAGCCCATTACGATGCGCTCGCGTAACGCAACTCCGGCATCCTCGAGAGCGTTGTACCGGCTTATGAGAAGCATACCGTTTCGGGTCGTTATGCCGATCAGCGAAATAAATCCTATGATAGCCGGGATATTCAGCTCCCCGCCGGTAATGACCAGAATCAGCACGCCGCCGATTAGTGCAAGCGGCATATTTACAAGTATGAGCATACTCTCGGGTATATTGTGGAACTGCTGATAGAGCAACATCAGTATCACCAGTATGGCGCCAAGCGTCGACCATGCAAGCATCCTCGAGGCGGCTGCCTCGCTTTCGAACTGACCGCCATATTCGATGTAGTAGTTCTGGGGCAGCTTTATATCCTCTTCTATTTCATGGCGGATATCGTTTACAGCGCCGCGCAGGTCGCGCCCGTCAACATTGGCCGATATAACCAGCCGGCGTTTGACATTTTCACGATGGATGCTGCTCGGACTTGTCGTTGAGACTACCTCGGCAACCTGCTCGAGGGGGACCTTGCCAGAAGCTGTCTGCACCGGCAGCATCCGTATGCGCTCGATGCTGTTGCGCGACTCGGGGTCAAGAATGACCTTTACATCGTAGGGTATGCCGTCCTGATATACCTGCGATACCGACTCGCCGAGCAGAGAAGTCTCAATCGCCGCACGAAGGGCTCCCGGCGTAACGCCGTATTGAGCCATCAGGCCGCGTCTGGGACGTATGACAAGTTCCGGCCGCTCGATTTGCTGCTCCACGTTTACATCAACGACTCCCGGAACTTCAGATGCCGCCTCTTTAATTTTTGAACCCAGAGCAAACAGAGTGTTAAGGTCGTCGCCGAAGAGTTTGATGGCTATCTGCGCTTCGGTACCTGAAAGCATCGCATCGATGCGGTGACTGATCGGCTGTCCGATTTCAATGTTTGTACCGGGGAGTGCCGAGAGTTTTTTACGCAGTTCACGTACCATCTCGCCGCGGCTGCGGTCCTTCAATACATATGGTGCCTCGATTTCGGAGACATTCACACCCAACGAATGCTCGTCAAGTTCGGCACGGCCCGTTTTGCGCGCCGTAGTGCGAACCTCAGGCATCGAAAGAATGATTTTTTCGGCCTGTTGGCCGATGCGGTCGCTTTCCTCAAGCGATATGCCCGGGAGCGTCGAAACATTGATTGTCATCGAGCCTTCGTTAAAGCCCGGAAGGAAACTGCGTCCAAGAGTAAAGAACAGACACACTGAAACTACGAAAAGAACCGACACCCCGATCAGAAGTGGCTTAGGTCTGTCCAGTACGCGTGTCAGCATGCTGTCATACACGCGGCGCATTGCCCTGGTCAGCCGCGGCTCATCGGCCGTAGCCCCGCTTTGTTTGTTTTTACCAAGCAGGAACGAGCATAGAACCGGCGTCAGTGTCAGAGCCACGATTGTCGAGGCAATCAGCGCTACAATAAATGAAACGCCAAGGGGTTTGAGCAGACGACCCTCAATGCCGCTGAGGAAGAATAAAGGTACAAAGCTGGCTATTATTATCAACGAAGAATTGAAGATGGGCATACGCACCTCGGCCGATGCATTGAAAACCACCTTAATCAGGGACTGACGCCGGTCAGACGGCCGTTCATAATTTTCGCGTATGCGCTTGTATACATTCTCGACATCGACAATCGCGTCATCGACAAGCGAACCTATCGCAATCGCTATACCGCCGAGCGACATGGTATTCAGCGTGTAACCGAGAAGATGCAGAACAATGACCGTTAGAATGATGGACAGCGGCAACGCTATAAGGGATACGGCGGTTGTGCGTATATTCATCATAAAGAAGAACAGTACGATAATCACGAACAAGGCGCCTTCGAGCAGAGTCTCCTGCAGGTTCGAAATGGAGTTGTCTATAAAATCCGCCTGGCTGAAAATATCGGTTGATATCCTTACATCCGCGGGTAGTGTCGTCGCTATATCTGACAGGTCACGCCGGATAAGCTTGTCCAGCTCGATAGTCGAAGCTGCAGGCTGCTTTGTAACAGTGACAATAACCGCCGGTTCGCCTTTTACTGACCCGAGGCCAAGGCGCGGCTGTTCGCCGGCTATGGTCACATTCGCGATATCTGAGACAGTGACGATACCGTTGCTGTCCGAACGTATTACTGTCTGGCCCAGACTCTCGAGGTCGGCAGTATTGATTTCGCCTTTAACAAGGTATTCGTTGCCATAATCGTAAATGACACCTCCGGCCGCGTTTTCGTTGAGATTGCGGGTCGCCTCAAGGACTTCGTCGAGCGATACATCCAGCTGCTGCATACGCTCGGGCAAAAGTTGTATCTGGAACTGCCGGACATCTCCTCCAAGTACAGACACCTGACTGACACCTCCAAGCGCAAGCAGTCGCGGGGCGATAGTCTTGTCGGCGATGTTGCGCAACTCAAGTTTAGATGTTTTGTCAGAAGTCAGTCCTATAATCATTATTTCACCGAGGATGGACGACTGCGGGCCCATTACCGGAGATTTTACTCCGGGAGGCATATTATCTTCAAGCAGAGCAAGACGTTCCTGTACAATCTGTCGGGCAAGATATACATCAGTGTCCCAGTCGAACTCTACCCAAACTACCGAAAAGCCCGTATTGGACTGCGACCTCACACGCCGGACGCCCGTTGATCCGTTGACCGCAGTCTCAATCGGATACGTCACAAGTTTCTCGACCTCCTCAGGTGCCATACCGGGAGCCTCGGTCATAACCACTACCGTCGGTGCGTTGAGGTCGGGAAAAATATCAATTTCGCTTCGCACCAGCATTATGGTGCCGAACACAAGTATCAGGCCGGTGAGTATGAGAACCGTAAGACGGTTTTTAAGCGAGAAATCTATAATTCTGTTAAGCATGGCATCAGTGATTGTGCGAGTGACCTTCGGGGACAACGCCGGAGGATTCGGCAAGACGCACCGAAACTGCTCCGGCGGTAACGATGTTGTCACCGGCTTTGACTCCGTTTGTAATCTCCACCATATCGCCGTCACTGTCACCGAGAGTTACGGGAATTTTCTCATAACATTCCTCGTCAACTTTACGGAAAACGAAATAGCGGCCTTGCTGCTCGCTCACGGCCGACACGGGCAAGGCAATGACTCCTTCGCGTGGATTTCCCTGTAGGAAAACCTCGACCGGCGTGCCCGGAACTACTGAACCATTGTTATCGAATACAAAATATACGGGAACGTACCCGGGGCGCTCCGAACTGGGGGCGGCGCCCTGACGGCGCGCCGCGCCTAAATCAGCAAGGTCGATGACGTCAGTGGAGTAGGGGGTCCGGATTTTGGCTCCGGTTATGTTGGCAAGCGCCCCATAGTGACGTTGCGGCACGTCGGCGCGGAGTGTAAGACTGTTACCTGACGAGACGGCGGCAACCGGAGCACCCGCTTCTACAAATTCGCCGCTGCGCGCTTTAAGTGATGTTATCACACCCGCAACGGGAGCGACTACGGCGCCTGCCGAGGCCCCTGGACTATACATCGCCTTGGCCGCGTTGTATGCCGCAATGGCCGCGTTATATTCTGCCGTAGACACAATGCCGTGCTCATGCAGGGGTGTAATACGGTCAAGTTCGCGCTTTGCCGCCTCAAGGTTGGCACGCGCCGCTGCATTGGGGTCGCCCCCCGTCGTATTTCCCTGTCGCACACGCGCTATCACCATACCGGCGCTGACACGACTGCCCTCGCCTATACCCGGTGCGAAGATTATGGTACCGGCAGCCGGAGCCGATGCCATTCCCGCGCCTGCGGCACTCTCAAGCACCTGTCCGCTTACCTTGAGAACTTTATGAAAGGTTACTGGTTTTACTTGAGTAGCCTTTACTCCGAGCATTTCGGCTTGTTCAGGCTCAAGCACAATCTCATTGCCGGTGTGTGCGCGGGCTTCGTGCTCGTGATGATCATGATGGTGGTGGGCAAGTTCGTCCTTGGCGTTCGAATTACAAGAACACACAACAGCCGCACATGCTGTAAAAGCGGCGGTTACCCCGATAAGGCTTAACTTTTTCATTTGACGGTAATAATGAAACAGAAAGAAATTTACGACATATGCAGACCCACGGAATTCCATGGAATGGCCACATGTCTTCGATTTTTCTACAAAGATAACAAAAACAGACGGATTTTTTTGCTTAACTTTGTTGCAAAAACAGCGATTAATACAGATAACCGCACATCCAATATCTGATAAATGGCCCTGATTGACTATAAAGGCGTCGAAATAAGACGCCATGACTACCTTGTGCTCAGTGATGTATCCTTTAGCGTCGGCTCCGGCGAACTTGTCTATCTTGTCGGAAAAGTCGGTTCTGGAAAATCGACTTTGCTCAAGACAATGTATGCCGACGTTCCCGTCGAAGCAGGCGAGGCGTCGGTGCTCGAATACGACCTTGCGCACCTCAAACGGCGCCAGGTTACCGCACTGCGGCGCCGTCTCGGCATCGTCTTTCAGGATTTTCAGCTCCTCACCGACCGATCGGTCGAGGATAATCTCGATTTTGTCCTGCGAGCCACCGGAATGAAAAGTCGCGCCGAACGCGCCGAACGCATCTCAGCCGTACTGAATACTGTCGGAATGGAGAACAAAAGCTATAAAATGCCCCATGAACTGTCAGGCGGAGAACAGCAGCGAATAGTTATAGCGCGCGCGCTGCTGAACACACCCGACCTTATCCTTGCTGACGAACCTACCGGCAACCTTGACCCCGAAACGGGAGACAGCATTTTCGCACTCCTGAACAGCATCGCTACGGGTGGCACTTCTGTTGTAATCGCCACACACAACCATACTCTGATCGACCGTTACCCGGGACGGGTTCTGCTGACTGAGGACCACCGCCTCTCCGAACTCCCCTGAACGCTATATCCGTCAGAGTTTGCCGCTTCGGGCCTGATCAATCAGCCCCTGCTCCGGAATGAGGTAAAAGTCGACGCGGCGATTGGCGGCCCGGTTGCCTATTGAGGTATTGGGCTGCAGGGGTTCGTCGTTGCCGATTCCGTACGGGATGATGTTAAGACCTGAATTGCCGAGTGTTTCCGCGTAATATTCGTCAATAGCGTTGGCACGCGCCGAAGACAGTTCTTCGAGATAGGTGTCCGAACCGCTGTCGTCGGTATGTACCACTACAAGAATCTTATACTGGCCGGGGAGTCTGGCCACATCCCTGAACGCCTGCAGGTATCGCGCTGCGCCAGTCCGCAATTCTTCGCTGTTGGGATCGAAAAGATATGAACATGGAACCGAAACGCGTAATACTTCGCCGCGGCGCATCGGGGTCACTTTGAAGAAGTGTCTGGTCAAGACGGCACCAAGTTTCTCCATGTGACGTATAATAGGGGAGGAGGCTTTGCCTGAAACGGCCGGACAGGCCAGGTTCTCGTCGATGGTCATATCGACAGGCGATGCTCCGAATGACACAGCCGCAGTGCCGGCGATAACTGCCAGCAGCACCGCTTTTTTAATATGGTTTATGGAAATCATAGGTGGAGAGAGTCTTATAAAATAAATTAAAAACGTATTGAGGTTTATTCAAGGTTGCTCGAGCCAAGCCTCGTATGCCAATTCGGCGTCGACTATCGGGGCCACATCCTGCTGTGCGACACGGTTGCCCTTGTCTTTTGCAAGCATTTTGCTTACATGGGCCACCAGATCGTCACGGTCCAGAGTGTCGTCGTCAGGGCCGTCTTCGCCAAAATCCAGCGAAAGCATTCCGTGGTCCTCGTAGTAGTCCCAGATAATGTCTATTACGTTGAGTATATCGTCGCCGTCGTATTTGCGACTTGTAACGGCATTGTTGCGGATGTACGAAATCGCGCAGTCTTCATTAAATTCCTTGTCCATAAAAATGTGCCTGTTCAGAACAGACCTACAGGCAGGTCCATGGTTATTGTCTTGGTTTCAGTATCTACACATGTAATCAGTTCTTCGGCCGCGGGCACACTGGCCACCGACCCGTCGGGGCGCCGTACCTCGAACAGCACATTGGCCGTAGAATCGTCGATATCGTCGATAATCCCCGCAACGGAGCCATCCGTATCGGCGATGCGGAAACCGACCAGGTCGTCAAGTGTCAGAAATCCGTCGTCAGGAGATGACGGCACTTCCTTGCTAAGGACAAACACCTCCTTGCCGACAAAAGCAGCCGCTGCCGCATCTGATTCCACATCATCCAAAGTCATCAGACACGACTGCGGACCGCGCGGACGCGACATAGCGACAAAAAAAGGCACGTTGATACCGTCGACATCAAAGACCACGCAATTAACGTCTGCCGGAGTTACGCGGTCTGCATCGTAAAGTTCGACATTGAGTTCGCCCTTTATTCCATGCGTGCGCACAACGCGACCTATGGCTGTAAGCTCGTCGAAGAGAATCATTATTATGCTTAAGTGAGTTTCAAAAAATCAGTGTCAATCAAGTAAATCCATACTCATATGCGATTTTGGAGGCTTATGGGCAATTTTCGCATTCCGGTTCAGCCGTTCAGTTTGCCGAACTCCATTACGCAAAACAAGACCCATCTCAAAATCCATGTAAGCTGAATTCTTAGAGAGTGTTTACTTTTTACAGTAGTTAACCATTAGACATGATTTATCAAGAGCTTGACAGTCGCAAAATCAATCATTTCCTCAGCGGATTC
>CAZETN010000019.1:0-12212 GCA_964514475.1 uncultured Bacteroides sp. | reverse complement strand
GATTATCGGCGACCGCCAGATCGGCAAAACCGCCATCGCCATCGACACCATCATAAACCAGCGCAAGAATTTCGAAGAAGGCAAACCCGTATATTGCATATACGTAGCTATCGGTCAGAAAGCGTCGTCGGTCGCAGCCCTCGTTGAGACTCTGCGCAAGCACGGCGCCCTCGACTACACGGTTGTAGTCGCCGCCACAGCGGCCGACTCGGCATCGATGCGCTACTATGCGCCCTTCGCCGGCGTGGCCATAGGCGAATACATACGCGACACGGGCCGCGACGCGCTTATCGTATACGACGACCTCTCGAAACAGGCTGTCGCATACCGCGAGATTTCGCTCATCCTCAAACGCCCCTCCGGCCGCGAGGCATATCCCGGCGACATCTTCTACTTGCACTCGCGCCTGCTCGAACGCGCCGCAAAAATCATCGACAACCAAAAGGTGGCCAAGACAATGAACGACCTGCCCGAAGCTCTCAAACCCCTTGTCAAGGGCGGAGGCTCGCTGACGGCACTGCCGATTATCGAGACCCAGGCCGGCGACGTATCGGCTTACATCCCCACCAACGTGATTTCGATTACCGACGGCCAGATATTCCTGGAAACCGCGCTGTTCAACCGCGGTATCCGCCCGGCCATCAATGTAGGTATCTCTGTATCGCGCGTAGGTGGTTCGGCACAGATCAAGTCAATGAAAAAAGTTGCCGGTACCCTTAAAATCGACCAGGCGCAGTTCCGCGAGCTCGAAGCATTCACCAAATTCGGCGGTGATATGGACGCTGTTACCGCACGCGTCATCGACAAAGGCCGCAAGAACGAACGCCTGCTGATACAGCCACAGTATCAGCCCTGGGAGGTAGCCGACCAGGTTGCGGTGATTTACTGCGGCGTCAACGGCATGCTCAAGGATGTCCCCCTTGACAAAGTCGCCGAATTCGAGAAACAGTTTGTCCAGTTGCTGCACGCAAAACACGGCGACGATGTGATAGCCGCCCTCGCAGCAGGCAAAATGGACGACGACATCACCTCGAAAATCGCAGCTGCCGCCGCCGAAGTGGCAGCACGCTTCAATCAGTGATTTCAGTACAGCATAACAAAAGCGACAGCCAATGGCTACACTCAGAGAATTAAAAGGACGCATCGGTTCGGTGGCCTCATCAGAGAAAATCACCGGAGCAATGAAGATGATTTCCTCGGCCAAGATGCACAAGGCCGAAGGCGCACTGCGCCGTCTTGTGCCCTTCCGCAGCCAGATTGAGACCATAATCGCCAATCTGCTGTCGTCCGACGCCGAGTTTTCGTCGCCGTTGGTTACTGCGCCCCCTGAAACCCGACACCTCCTGTTTCTGGTATGGGGCAGCGACGACGGCCTGTGCGGCGCCTACAACGTCAATATATATAAACTTGCTGTGGCACGCCTATGCGAGTTGCGCGAGCGCTTTCCTCAAGCTGAAATCACAGTATGCCCCATCGGCGGAAAACTTCAGAAGGCCTGCCGCCGCCTGCGAATGCACAATGTGACGGTTGCCGATTCTCCACTCGCCATGGGATACGGGGCAATCGACTCCAAGAGCGAAGGCACCGACGTCAACGACTTCACGGACATGTTGGTCCGCGACTTTCTGGAAGGCAAGACCGACAATGTCGAGGTACTCTACATGAACTACATCTCGGCCGGCCGTCAGCGTCCGAAGGCACAACAGCTGCTGCCCGTGCTTGCCGAGACATTCGGCAGCAATGGCGCAGAAAGCGGTCGCCCGTATATATTCGAACCCGGTCCCGGTGCCATCTTCAACGCCGTGCTGCCGATGTTCCTGATGTCCGCCATGCAGGATATCTTCATCGAAAACCGCTCGTCCGAGCAAGCAGCGCGCGTAATGGCAATGCAGGCCGCCAACGACAACGCAAAAACACTGCTCGACAGTCTGCAGCTCGAATACAACAAGCTCAGACAGCAGTCAATCACCTCCGAACTTCTCGACATCGTCGGCGGACAGGTGCGTGAATAACATAGAATTAAACAAGAACTCACAATCAATCAGAATGAGTAGCGTAAAAGAATATTTCTCGTCACTGGGCAGTGGCTTCGCCAGCCTGATCAAAGGTATGCAGGTCACCGGTAAAGAATTCATTACCCCCAAAATAACCGAGCGATACCCCGAAAACCGCAAGACACACCAGTGGCCCGACCGCTTCCGTGCCAAACTTGAGCTCATCTACGACAAGGAAGGCAACCACAAGTGTATAGCATGCGGCACATGCGAGCGCGTTTGCCCCAACGGCACCATCAGCCTCGAGACCAAAATGGTAGACACCATCACAGGCGCCAAAAAGAAAAAACTTGTCAAATACAACTACGACCTCGGATCGTGCACATTCTGCCAGCTCTGTGTACAGAACTGCCCCACTTCGGCCCTTGACTTCAGCAACGACTTCGAGCAGGCCACATTCACACGTCAGGCACTGGTGAAACAACTGAACTACCTCCCCGAAAAGGGAGAACCGGCTCCCACGCCCGAACAGCTGGCTGCCGCCGCCAAGGCTCGCGAGGCAAAAATAGCCGCAGCGAAAGCCGCCGCAGCCGCCAAGGCAAAAGCCGCCGCCGAGGGTGGTACAGCCAGCGCTCAGACCGAGACACCCGCAGCCAAGCCCGCACAGGCGCCTGCCAGTGACGCTGCTGCCGCAGCTATGGCCAAAGCCGCCGGTGACCCCGAAAAGATGGCTAAAATAAAGGCTGCTCTCGAAAAAGCCGCCGCACTCAAGGCTCAACGCGAAGCCGCCAAGAACAGCGGAGACGCCACAAAGGCATGAGCATCCGACGCTCCGCAGCACATAAACCAAAGATAATCAATCATTCACCCCGTTCATAACAATGGATTCAGTAGGAAGTATCATTATTTACTTTATCCTCGCTCTGGCACTGACAGTGTTCTCGGTGATGGCGGTGACCACCCGCAAGATTTTGCGTTCGGCCACTTATCTGCTCTTCACCCTGTTCGCTGCCGCCGGCGTTTACTTCATGCTCGACTACGAATTTCTTGGCACCGTACAGATTACCGTCTATGCCGGCGGTATCGTAGTGCTGTTCGTATTCTCGATTTTACTTACCCACCAGCCTGGCGAGGACGCTCCACTGCTGGCATCAAAAGGCCGTATAGCAGGCTGCGTCGGCGCTGTCGCCATGCTTGCCGCAGGCCTCTGGAGCCTGGTGACACGCATCAATCTGGTGTCGGCCAAACTGCCCGAAATGTCGAACCCTGACATGAAACTCATCGGCGAAACAATGATGTCAACCGGAGACGGCGGATATCTGCTGCCCTTCGAGGCCATTTCTGTGCTTCTGCTGGCATGTATAATCGGCGGCGTAGTAGTCGCCCGGAAGCGTTAACAACATCCACCCCCGATTCATACTCAGGACTTATGGAAATTACAGCAATATATTACCTTATTCCCAGCATGATTATGTTCTGCTGCGGAATTTACGGGTTCATGACCCGCAAGAACATGATTGCCATGCTGATTTCGCTCGAGCTTATGCTGAACGCGGTGGATATTAATTTCGCCGTCTTCAACCGCTACCTCTTCCCCGGTCAGCTCGAAGGCATGATGTTCTCGCTGTTCGCAATAGCGATTGCCGCAGCCGAGACCGCCATAGCAATTGCAATTATAATCAACATCTACCGTTCGGTCCACAATGTGGACGTCACCGGTCTTAACCAAATGAAATTCTAAAGCGCCATGGGAGTAACAATACCATTATTGATTCTGGCCATACCGCTGTTCATGTTCCTGCTGCTGGGACTGACCGGCATGAAGATGAAGCATCCCGTAGCCGGCATACTCGGCTGCATAGGCATGGGCACTGTCCTGGTGCTGTCATATTATACCGCATACATGTACTTTTGGGGTGACCCCTCGTTTGTAGTCGACGGCGTGCGTCAGCAGTACACAGTATTCAACCACACCTGGCTGCAGTTCACCGACAGCCTTGTCATCAAGCTGGGCTTCCTGCTTGACCCCATCTCGGCCATGATGCTGGTGGTAATCACCACCATCTCGTTCATGGTACATCTGTACAGCATGGGATACATGCGCGACCATCACGGAGTGTGGGAGACAGGCTTCCAGCGTTTCTACGCATACCTGTCGCTGTTCAGCTTCTCGATGCTCGGACTGGTAGTCGCCACAAATATCTTCCAGATGTACATCTTCTGGGAGCTTGTGGGCGCCTCCTCATACCTGCTCATCGGCTTCTACTACACCAAGCCGTCGGCAGTCTCGGCCTCGAAAAAGGCATTTATCGTAACCCGCTTCGCCGACCTGGGCTTCCTTATCGGTATCCTTATCCTGTCGTTCTATACCGACACCTTCGACTTCCAGGCCATGACCTCAAACCCCGAGGCCGTGCTGCAGTCGACTCACGGCGCCACCTTCCTGGGCGGCTCGGTACTGACATGGGCACTGGTACTCATCTTCATCGGCGGCATGGGCAAATCGGCAATGATGCCCCTGCACATCTGGCTCCCCGACGCCATGGAAGGTCCCACCCCCGTATCGGCCCTCATCCACGCCGCAACCATGGTTGTCGCCGGTGTATTCCTTGTGGCACGCATGTTCCCGGTATACCTGATGGAGAACTTCGCCCTTGAGTGGATTACCGTCGTGGGCGCACTCACTGCCCTCTATGCCGCGATGGTTGCATGCGCGCAGGTAGACATCAAGCGTGTGCTCGCCTTCTCGACAATCTCCCAGATTGCCTTCATGATGGTGTCGCTGGGTGTGGCACGTCCCGAAATACATGACGCCGCCGGTTACATGGCCTCGATGTTCCACCTGTTCACACACGCCATGTTCAAGGCTCTGCTCTTCCTCGGTGCCGGCGCCATCATCCACGCCGTAGGCTCGAACGACTACACAGCCATGCACGGACTGCGCAAGCATATGCCCATAACCAACATCACCTTCCTTATCGGCTGTCTGGCCATCGCGGGCATCATTCCCTTCTCAGGTTTCTGGTCAAAAGATGAAATTCTGGCAGCCTGCTTCGGCTACAACTTCGTGGCCTACATCTGGATGTCGGCAGTAGCCGGCCTCACCGCCTTCTATATGTTCCGTCTGTACTTCCTCATCTTCTGGTGGAAGAAACACGAGATACCCCAGGGCGAACATGCCCCTCACGACCAGCCCTGGACAATGACACTGCCTCTGGTATTCCTGGCTGCCGTATCGTGCGTCGCCGGTTTTATCCCCTTCGGCGAGCTGGTTACCTGGAACGGCAAACCCTATCATATCATGGAACACTTCGAGTGGGGCATCGCCTGCATCTCGCTTGCCATCGCCTGCGTAGGCATAGGACTTGCATGGGTAATGTACGCAAAGGAAAATCCCCTGCCCGAAAAGATGCGCCGCGCGCTGCCAGCCCTCTGGGACTGGTGCTACCACCGCTTCTACTGGGATGAACTCTACCAGTTCGTCACGCACAAAATTATTTTCGACCGCATCTGCCGCCCCATCGCCTGGTTCGACCGCCACATCATCGACGGCTCCATGGACGGTATGGCATGGTGCACCAACAAAGCATCGTATGCCATCCGCGGACTGCAGTCCGGAAGCGTTCACCGCTACGTCTGGATTTACCTCATCGGCGCACTGCTTCTGGGATTCGTAACCGTAATATGCCTGATCTGAACACCGAGTCCAGTTTCATAATTCCACCAATCCGAATTTATCACATACAACAATGTTCGAAAATATTCTGATATACTTTGTGGTGATACCCATGGTGATGCTTGGGTTGATTGCCCTCTGCCGCAACATACGGCAGATACGCACCGTCGCCGTGGCGGGCTCGACGGCCCTGCTCGCCCTTTCGACCTATGTGCTCTGCGAGTACCTCGGCATGCGTCAGGCAGGTGCCGACGCCCCCATGCTCTTCACCGGCAGCTGGGAATGGTTTCCACCCCTGCACATCAATCTGGCTGTAGGCGTTGACGGCATATCCATCGCCATGCTCATGCTCAGCAGCATAATCATCTTCGCAGGCTCTTTCGCATCATGGAAAATCGAAAATCCCAAAGGGTTCTTCCTGTGGCTGATACTGCTCAGCACCGGCGTATTCGGTTTCTTTATCTGCGTCGACCTCTTCGCGATGTTCATGTTCTACGAGGTCGCCCTCATCCCCATGTACCTCCTCATCGGTCTCTGGGGTACCGGACGCAAAGAGTACTCGGCCATGAAACTCACCCTGATGCTCATGGGCGGCTCGGCCTTCCTGATGCTCGGCCTCATCGGCATCTACTACCACTCCGCCCCCGAAGGCCAGCAGCTCACCTGGAACATCCTTGAAATAGCCAAGAACGACGCCATTCCCCACGGCTGGCAGTCCTTCCTGTTCCCGCTTACATTCGTAGGCTTCGGCGTTCTCGGCGCCATGTTCCCCTTCCACACATGGAGCCCCGACGGCCACGCCTGCGCACCCACGGCTGTTTCGATGCTGCACGCCGGCGTACTTATGAAACTCGGCGGTTACGGATGCTTCCGTGTAGCCATCTACCTGATGCCCTGGGCCGCCAACGAGCTCGCCTTCATCTTCCTTATCCTGACCGGCATCTCGGTTGTCTACGGCGCATTCAGCGCATGCGTGCAGACCGACCTCAAATACATCAACGCCTACTCGTCAGTGTCACACTGCGGCATGGTGCTCTTCGCCATACTTATGCTCAACACCACAGCGATGACCGGCGCAATCATGCAGATGCTCTCGCACGGCCTGATGACCGCCCTGTTCTTTGCTCTCATAGGTATGATTTACGGCCGCACACACACCCGCGACATACGCCTGATGGGCGGACTGATGAAAATCATGCCCTTCCTCGGTGCAGCATATGTTATCGCCGGTTTCGCCTCGCTCGGCCTCCCCGGCCTCTCGGGCTTCGTTGCCGAGATGACAATCTTCGTAGGTTCCTTCCAGCATGCCGACATGTTCCACCGCTGCTTCACCATCGCGGCCTGCTGCTCAATCGTGATTACCGCAGTATACATCCTGCGCGTAGTAGGCAAGCTGCTGCTCGGCCCGGTATACGACAAACATCACCTGACCCTCACCGACGCCGTGTGGTGGGAGCGCCTCAGCGCCATCACCCTTATCGTCAGCGTGGCCGCCATCGGCTGCTTCCCCGACTTCTTCACCGGCCTGATCAAATACACCTTCAGCCCCGAAATCTTCAAGGTTATCGGCATGTAATCCCACCCCAACTCAGCAAAATCCAATCACTAAGCATAAACAATGGATTATTCTCAGTTTTTAGCAATGAAACAGGAAATAGGCCTGCTGGTCGTATTCCTGCTTGTATTCCTCTACGACATCTTCATGCCGCGCCAGACCCTCAGGAGACTGCCGGTATTCACAGCAGTCTGCATGGCCGCTGTGACAGTGCTCGGCTTTCTGCCCTGCTGTCTGGGTTCATGCGCCGAGACTACCGTCTTCGGCGGCATGTACGTCACGTCGCCCGTGATTTCAGCTATCAAGAGCATACTTAATATCGGTGTCATCATCGTACTCGTACAAAGCATAGCCTGGGCGAACAGCGACGCCATCGCAATACGCCGCGGCGAGTTTTACGAGCTGTTGCTTGTAACACTCTTCGGCATGTACCTGATGATGAGCGCACGCCACTTCCTGGTATTCGTCATCGGCCTCGAAAGTGCCTCGCTGCCCCTCGCAGCAATGGTCGCACTCAACAAAAACCACTACGAAAGCCACGAAGCCGCCGTCAAATACATACTCACCGCGGTATTCTCAAGCGCCATCCTGCTCATGGGTCTGTCGTTCGTATACGGACTCACCGGCACGATGTACTTCGAAGGCGTATACCTCAACCTCACCCAGAACATGTCGACAATGCTTGTCTTCGCCATCGGTTTCGTAATCGCCGGTGTAGGCTTCAAACTGTCGCTCGTGCCCTTCCACCTCTGGACCGCCGATGTATATCAGGGCGCACCCACACCTGTGACCAGCTACCTCTCCGTCATATCGAAAGGCGCTACGGCATTCGCGTTCCTGTGCATCATGTGTCAGGCTTTCGGCTGCGTATACCACCGCATCTGGGAGTGGATGCTATATGCCATAATCATCCTCACCATCACAGTCGGTAACCTCTTTGCCATCCGCCAGCGCAACGCCAAACGCTTCCTGGCATTCTCGTCGGTGTCGCAGGCCGGCTACATCATGCTCGGCGTAATTGCCAACAACACCACCGGTATGGCAGCCATGATGTACTACATACTCGTATACATCTTCAGCAACCTCGCGGCTTTCGGCGTCATCCAGGCTGTGGAGAACGCTACCGGCAAAGTCTCCATCGACGACTACCGCGGCATGTCAAAGGCAAACCCCGCACTGGCATTCTGCATGATGCTGGCAATGTTCTCGCTGGCAGGCATCCCGCCTTTCGCCGGCTTCTTCAGCAAATTCTTCATATTCACCGGAGCGCTCGCCCAGGGCAGCACAGCAATATACATTCTGGTGCTGATAGCCCTTATCAACACAATCATATCGCTGTATTACTACCTGCTGGTGGTAAAATCGATGTACATCACTCCCGGCGAGCCTGAAATAGCACCTTTCAAGTCGACATGCGCCGACCGACTCGGTCTTATTGTCACTGTCGGCGGCATCATGCTCCTCGGCGTAGTAAGCCCGGTTTACAACTGGCTGCTCGAGCTCGCCGACTACAGCAGCTTTGCTGGATGGTTCATCCAGTAAAGCCAACCGCCATAAACTCTTGAATAAAGCTGTCGGAGCCGGCTATTGAGGTCTCGGACAGCCGCGAAGAATAGGACAATTGAAATCCATATTTATGCATTCATAAAAATTTCATCACATCCCCAATAGCATCCCGAGCCGGCAGTCTGCGAAGATGAACCGGCTCCTTTTTTTGCGCAAGCCGCCAGCAATTGCGTCTCCGTCCGAAAAAGGCTGACTTTTCCAGACGGAGACTGTAAAACGGATACTATAAAAGAGCATTCGATGCCGGCGCACAGAACACATCAATAGCACGGAAATACCACGGGCTTCAGCGGACAAGCCCCCAATGACACCGGAAGTCCCCTCCATCCGATATGTCGGAGCAGGACCGATCTTTAACGGCGCGTGGCCGTCAGGATAATTGTATCGGTAACGTAGAATGGAGCAGGCGTCAGCAGCAGATCGCCGCGCCAGCCTGCTGCACCGCGGACACTCGGCCGGATGCCGTCGGCTCCTATGGTGTCAGTCCGGGACAGCCACGGCAACATGAACAGATGGCTGCGCCGGACTATCTGCAGCGAATCGGGACGGCGCCGATATACGACATAATGGTCCGGAGCGAACTCAATGACCGTGTCGGGCGGTACGGTTCCTCGGCGGAATGATGCCGGCCAGACAGTAAGAGTACGCATACCGGGATACGAGGCATGAAACTGTTTTTGCAGCGAATGGTGTACGTCGGCGTTTCCCTCGCCTACTATCTCTTCGTAAAAACGGAATTGCCTCAGCACGGGACAGGTGCTTCCAAGCGTACGCTCCACCTGAATTTGCGCGCCATTATTCCGCACTGCCATTGTCTGTATCGTGTCATACTGGCGGTTAATGTCCAGGATAGGCGGTATCTGTGCCATAACGGTGATTGCCGCAACCATTACAGCCACAGACGCCCACAGCAAGGATATACGGCGACGCGGCAATACCCTGAGCAAAATTATAAGCGACATAAGTGCCGCTCCGAAAAGCTGCCGGTTGGAATATACCCCCACAACGGCATTGAAAACCAGAAGCAGCAGCAGGGCATTCGTAAACAGGCGGTTGCCCGCATAAAGCCTCGCAATACTCATGCGGCGCCGGACTATAACGGCAACCAGAATCCATAAGGCTCCAAGCGCCATGACGGAATATAATGCCGAATCGGCCATACTGACCTTAAGTTCTCCGGCACGATGCAGTGTCCCCGGTGACAGGCATATGGCAAGTGTTCCGGCCCAATACGACCAAAGCAGTACAGCGCATAGGCCCCCAACCATGCCCCGGCGCCGCACATACCACAGGAAGGTAGCAAACGACAGGCCCAGTGTCACGGCCTCCTGACCGTCTCCGGCAATGATACCGAATACGGCAGCCGGAACTGCCAGCCACAACGTCACCCGGCGTCCTCGGGCCGAAAAAACGGCCTCCAGCCACGCAAGCGACAGGGCCATCATCCAGATGAAGCCAATTTGTGTCGTCGGCACCATCTTGGTCACAAACACCGACATCGCCAGCGATGCAACACCCATAAGTGTGCCCGGCTGCTCCATCGGACGCCTGATGCCGGCGACTCGCATTATAAGCCATACGAACAGGCACCATACCACGGCGTTACAGACCGCAAAAGCCCATTGGCCGGCAATGGCGCAAAAAAACTGCACAAGCGTATGGGCGACAAAGCGCCCGTTGACCCACATATAGTGGTTGGCCTGCGAAGCAAGCAGGTCGCCGACGTTGTCAATACTACCGGCGCTGTTCCACAGACTGTCATTGATAAAATAGGCGTAGTCGATGTCATCGCCAAGCCATACCACCGAAGCACTCAGCCCGAAAACAACAGCGGCGAGGACAGCCAGAACCGTCCCCGACGCCATGTATGCCGCTTTTGTTCGCGCAGATTTCATCAAATCCGTTTGCCGTTATGCTCGGCGATGATGTAAGGCGGCCGCTCCTTTGTCTGGTTGAAGATGCGGCCGATGTATTCGCCAATAATCCCTACGGCCACAAGCTGACAGCCCCCCAGAAAGAGTATAAGACAGGCCAGCGTCGGGAATCCCTGAATGGGCTCGGAGAAGCACAGCGTCTTAACAATAATCACCAGCATATAGACCAGCGACAGCGCGGCGATGACGAAGCCGCCAACCGTGGCTATGCGCAGCGGCGCGGTCGTATACGAGGTAATGCCTTCCACCGCCAGGTTGAACAGGCTCATGAAACCGAACGATGACTTGCCCTCGGCACGCCCCTGCTGTTCGAACGGAACCGCCTTTTTGCTAAAACCCACCCAGCAATACAGCCCTTTTGTGTACCGCTGACTTTCGCGCAATCCGCGTATGGCATGTACCACACGCCGGTCGAGCAGTCTGAAATCCCCGACATTCGGCAAAATCTGTACCCGAGGAGACAGTCGCTGCAACAGCGCATAATATGTCAGCGAAAGGCGCCGGCGCAGCCACGGCTCACGCCCGCGGGTGACACGCTGTCCGTAGACATCGTCGTATCCCCCCTCCCACTCTGCTATCATTCGCGGAATAGCGTCAACCGGATGCTGCAGGTCTGCGTCCATTATCACTGTGCAGTCGCCGCTTACCATGTCCATACCTGCCAGCAGGGCGTTCTCCTTGCCGAAGTTACGCGACAACGACACATAGCCGAACCGGGGGTCCTCGTCATGAATGCGGCGCATGGCCTCCAGACTGTCATCGCGGCTGCCGTCGTCAACCATCATCACCTGCCAACTGTACGGCTGCGGGGTCAGACGGTTGTCCAGCAGAGGCGACAGGGCCTTACGCAGGCGCTCAAGCGAATGCGCGCCTTCGTTATAAACCGGTATCAGTATCGATATGCGTTTTTCCGGCTGCCGCGATGTCTGATTGGCACTCATCGTCAGTCAGTATAAAAATGTATCAGCCGGGCCAGCGCGTCCTGACAGGCCGGACAGAAATGATCGATGTCGTTGACGCGCATCCGGCAGTAGTCGGCCGGGCGGTACACGCCCTTGAAGGCGTATCCGGCGCCCTCGTAGACACCGACAGGAAACCGGTCGGCCTGCTCTACCGTTGTGGGGACCGGACTACCCTCCTTAAGCAGATGCCGCCACTTCGAGCCGAAATCGGCCAGCGTCGTTATGTTCGGCTCCCACGGCTCCACGCCCGCAGGATACGAGGCCGCCATGGGGTCGTCCACGTAAAAGTACTCGTCGGCAAGTCCGCCGAAACTGTGCCCGAACTCGTGCACGACGACAGGCTCGAACTTGGGATTGCCCGTAGTCGTCAGCATATAACGGTTATAGATGCCTCCGCCGCCGTAAACATCCGTGTTGGCAAGGATTATGATATGCTCGTACGGCACCCCGACAAGAGCGTCGTGAAGGGCAAGAGCATAGGTCGCCGTGGGAGCCCTGTCGCTATAAAAGGTGCTGAAATGCGAG
>CAZETN010000018.1:0-12335 GCA_964514475.1 uncultured Bacteroides sp. | reverse complement strand
GCTACAAAAGTAGCGATTATCTTTCGCTTGGGCGCATCAACCGCCTATACCTAATAAATTTTTTTACTAAATCAGCGGCTTAGCCGGCCCATGATAGCGAATTACGGAATTAGAGCTTTAGCAAAGGATATTCAATGGCGAAAATCTGTATTGCGTATAGTCTCCCCCGGAAAGGCTGCTGATTAAATACAATTATAGACTATGAAAAAATTACTGATGATTATGACGATGGCAGTTGCAGGCATTTCGGTGACAGGATGCTCGTCGTCAGGTGACGAAGGGGGCGGTGTGGTTGCACCGCCCGAGTTTACGGCCCGGCAGAAGGCTGTGAGCAACGGTCTGTCTGAGTTTGACCTCGGATTCTTCGCGGCAGCGAACAAGGACCGCGAAGGACAGAATTTCGTGGTGTCGCCTCTGAGCGCTTCGATGGTGCTGTCGATGGTAGCCAACGGCGAGAACGACGAGGTAAGACAGCAGATTTGCGATGCACTGGGTACGGCGGATGTCGAGGCTCTCAACGTACTGGCCCGGGGCTATGCCGGCTGGCTGCCGCGTGCCGACCGCGATGTGCGTCTGTCTCTGGCACAGTCGGTTTGGCACAACCAAAACATGGCGGTGGCATCCGAGTTCTCGAAGGTGGCTTCGGAGTACTTCGCCGCCCCGGTATACGCCCGCGACTTCGGCAAAACCGACGAGCTGAAACGCGACATCAACAAGTGGGCGAGCGACAACACCCGGGGCATGATTCCGGAATTTCTTAAGGAGCTGCGCCCCACGGTCATGGCTTATGTTTTCAATGCCTTGTACTTCAAGGGAAAATGGAGTACGAAGTTTGACAAGGCGGAGACAGCCGGCGCGTCTTTCCACGGCGCACGCGGCACGGCGGACGTAATGATGATGCACAGCCGCAGCGACCGCGGATATGCGTGGGACGAGGATTTCCAGGCTGTAAGGCTCGGTTTCGGCGGCGGCAGTATGAGCGCCCTGCTGGTGATGCCCGACCCCGGCATCGACCTTGACGATTTCATAGCCTCGCGCACCGCGCGCATTGCCTCGCTGACAAAGCAGACGTTCAGGATCTGTGATGTAGACCTGAGACTGCCGCGCTTCAGCGTAACTCCGCGAAACAGCATGCCGCTCGACGATGTCTTTGCCGCCATGGGTATTTCCGGGCTGGCGACACCGCATGAAAGTCATATTTTCGAGGGCGACTGCACTACGGCTACGCTGTTCAGCCAGCAGTGCGCGGTGGAATTCAACGAGGACGGCGCCGAGGGCGCCGCCGTTACCGACGGCGAAATAGCGGTGATATCGCCGGGGCCCGACAACAGCAACTACGTGGAGGTTACCTTCGACCGTCCCTTCCTGTTCCTGATTGTCGAGAACACCACCGGCCGCGTGCTCTTCGCCGGCAAGGTGGCCTCGCTGTAAGGAAAGCCGTCGCCGGGCCGCACAGGTTCGCGGCCCGCGACAGACCAACGATGGATAAGAGTTTCGGATAACCGGATCCGGGACGCACGACAGCGCGTTCCGGGTCCGGATTTCGTTACCTCGCCATGTAAGGACTTGCTTAAGCGGATGTAAAAATGTGCAAATAATGTCAAAAACGGAGCCGGAGGGGCTGATTTGCGACATAATGCTTTGAGGGAAAGGGGTATTTGTGTATCTTTGCGCGAATTTACAATTTCTTGCAGAGGGCGGCCGGGCCGTCCCCCATCCCCCCCCGGTTTCCATAATTTCATAGAATGACACATATCCCGAACAATGTCTGTGACGACCGTTCCGTCGTCCCTGTCATGCCGCTGTGGCTGTCGGTGCTGCCGGTGGCCGGGCTGCTTGGAGCGCTGATACTGCTTATAGTTTTTGCGGGCGCGGACGCCATCAACTCGTGGAGCCCGGTGGCACTGCTGAGCGCGGCCACTCTGTCGCTGCTGCTTGCCGCCGGCTCGGGGCGCCTGTCGCGGGCGTCGCTGCGCCGCGGCATGCGCATCAGCGCCACCCAGATTTTGCCGGCGGTGCCCCTGCTGGCGCTGATAGCCCTGGTGTCGACTACGTGGATGCTGAGCGGTATCGTGCCTACCCTCATCGACTATGGCCTTAAGTGCCTTAACCCCCGTATGTTTCTGATGCTCACGTGTGTCTGCTGCGCCGTGGTGTCGTTGCTCACCGGCAGCTCGTGGACCACCATCGCCACCGTGGGTGTCGCTTTCATGGGCATAGGCACTGTTCTGGGCTACAGCGAGGCGTGGACGGCCGGAGCCATCATCTCGGGCGCTTACTTCGGCGACAAGGTCTCGCCGCTGAGCGACACGACGGTGGTGGCCTCGTCAAGCTGCGGAGTAGACCTGTTCACGCACATACGCTACATGCTTGTCACCACCACGCCTGCGATAGCCATAGCCCTGACGGTGTTCGCCGTGGCCGGGCTTGCGGGCGGCAACGGCCATGACGCCGCCGGCGACCCCGAGCTGCTGTCGGCGCTGCACAGCACCTTCAACATCACCCCGTGGGTGCTGATAGTGCCCACGGTGACGGGAATTCTGATAGCATGCCGTGTCAACACGCTGCTTACGCTGGCCGTCAGCGCCGCCATGGGCACCGCCTGCATCTGGATCGCCCAGCCGCAGATTGCCGCGGGTCTTAATCCGCTGACGGCCCTGCTGTCCGATACAGCCTTCGATACGGGATGCGCGCGTCTGGACGACCTGGCGGCCACATCGGGCCTGGCGGGCATGCTGCCCACCATAAGCCTGGTGCTGTGCGCCATGATGTTCGGCGCGGCCATGATAGGTACAGGCATGCTGTCGTCGATAGCGACGGCGCTTACACGGCGCCTGCGCCGCCGCACCAGCATTGTGGGCGCCACGGTGTGCTCGGGGCTTTTTCTCAACAGCTGCACCGCCGACCAGTATCTGTCGCTTATTGTCGGCGCCAACATGTACCGCGATGTTTACCGGCGGTTCGGTCTTGAGACGCGGCTTCTGTCACGCTCGCTCGAGGACTCCGTGTCGGTGACTTCGGTGCTGATACCCTGGAACAGCTGCGGAGTGACGCAGAGCGCTGTCCTCGGCGTGGCCACGGTGACATACCTGCCCTTCTGCGTTTTCAACTATCTGTCGCCGCTGTGCACGGTGATAGTGGCGCGTCTCGGCTGGAAAATACCGGTGGCGGCAGTGCGTCCGGCCTGAGCGTGCGGTGCATTCAGAAAGTCACCGTCAGCGACAGTCCACGGGGACTCAGCTGCATCGACGCGCACGCCTTCTGCCTGCGCTTTTCCCAGGCTTTGGCACGCGCTACGGCGCGTGCCGGATTATGGTCGAACAGGCCGACGACCTCGTTGTGCGGGTCGATGAGGAAGGCCACGATATTGCCCACCACCCGTGATCCGAACAGGCAGTAGTCGTTGTCCACAAGGTACCGTTTGAGCTTATAGAACGACTCGCCCAGCGCCGACCCCACGATAGGTGTTATGAAGAGGTCCTGGTAGGAGGGGCGCTCCATAAAGGCCTCGATGCCGAACTCCCAGCCGATATTGCTTATAATGGAACAGTAAAGCAGCGACTGATAGAAGTTGAAGCCGGCCGAGCGCGCTCCCATGAAGTAAACGGCACCGGCATAAGGATGCAGCACGTAGTTGAAAATAAACTTGTCGTGGTCCCACTCGGGGCCTTCTTCAATCACATGCTGGCGCCAGCGCCTGAACAGCGGCACATCCTGCAGCTCGGCGCGGTTCCACGATGTGGCGTCCTCAGGCAGCATCTCCAGTACGAACAGCGTGCCCACGAATGCGCCGGTGAGTACGCCGGTGTTTATCCACAGACGTCGCCAGTCGGGGCTGGTGCCGGTGAGCGAGTAGGGCAGCGCGTATATGGATGGATTGGAACAATGTGTCGGCAGCCGGTCGTAAGGATTGAGCACCAGCGGCGAGCATGGCGTGATTTCGGCGGTGTCCGGCCCCACGCTGTCGGGCAGCGCCGACAGCGGCAGCGCCCGTACAGGGGCCGTGAGGACGGCAGAGTCGGTAAGCAGCGGCCCGCGCGACGACTCCCACGCCCGGCGGGCTGCCTCAGTCAGCGTGTCGGGCACCACCGGTGCCGCGCCGGCGGCTCCGGACAATGCCATGCAGACTGATGCTGCCATTAAGGTAATGCACTTTCGTAAGGATAACATGACGGCTTTGATGTCTTGTAGGGAGAGTATGGGAAAGTATGAGTGAACCGAGGTCTGAATACTGTCATAAAAGAAACTTGCCGCTAAATTAGCAAATAAAAGGCCGATGGGTGCGGCTGTTCTCTTTTGGGTGGATTTTTTGGTCGGTTTGGACTAATTTTTGCACTAAATTCTGCATTTAAGGGGCGTTTTGTATGCCACACGGCCATTGGGGCTGTCGGCTTTCATCACCGCCTTTATGATAAAACCACCGCACCCCCCTTGCGGTTTTGCCCCTGTGGCGCCTGTTAACCGAAATTAACCAGCCGGACAAGGCGGGCGCGTCACCGCAATCGTGAGCGGCGGCCGCAAGGCCGTAAAATTTGAAATTCGCTTGGCCGGTACAGTGGATTTTAGTAACTTTGCGTATTGCACCAAGCTTGTAAACCGACACCATGGAACATCCCGAAAACGACAGCCAATACAGCGGGCTCACCGTCAACAGCGGCGTTGAGCAGCCCCCTCAGATAAATCCGTATCTACGTACGCGCCGCCGCCGGCCGCTGCCCACGTCGGGCGAGCTGGTCGAGGGCATTGTCAGCGGCGACCGCACGGTGCTGAGCCGCGCCGTGACACTGGTTGAGAGCACCAACCCCGACCATCAGGCCCTGGCCCAGGAGGTAATCGAAAAGTGTCTGCCCTACAGCGGAAAAAGCCGCCGCATAGGCATCACGGGCGTTCCCGGAGCCGGAAAGTCGACATCGATCGATGTCTTCGGACTGCATGTGCTGCGTCAGGGCGGAAAGCTGGCCGTGCTGGCTATCGACCCGTCGAGCGAGCGCACCAAGGGCAGTATCCTCGGCGACAAGACGCGCATGGAAAAACTGTCGGTACAGCAGGACGCCTTTATACGTCCCAGTCCCTCGGCCGGCTCGCTGGGCGGTGTGGCGCGCAAGACACGCGAGACCATAGTACTGTGCGAGGCCGCCGGCTTCGACAATATCTTTGTCGAGACCGTGGGCGTGGGCCAGAGCGAGACCGCCGTCCACTCGATGGTCGACTTCTTTCTGCTCATACAGCTGGCCGGCACCGGCGACGAGCTGCAGGGCATAAAGCGCGGCATAATGGAGATGGCCGACGGCATTGTCATCAACAAGGCCGACGGCGACAACATACACCGCGCGCAGCTGGCCATGGCTCAGTTCCGCAACGCCCTGCATCTGTTTCCGCCCACGGCTTCGGGCTGGGTGCCCGAGGTGCTTACATATTCGGGCTACTACGAGCTGGGCATCGACAAGGTATGGGACATGGTCGACCGCTATTTCAAGTTTGTCCGCGAAACCGGATACTTCGAGAAACGGCGCACCGAGCAGGCTCGTTACTGGATGTACGAGACCATCAACGAGCAGCTGCGCAACCACTTCTACAACGACCCCGAGGTCGAGGCCATGGTGCGCCTCGACGAGCAGCGCGTTCTCGACAACAAACTGTCGAGTTTTGTCGCCGCCAAGGACGTTCTTGACTTCTACTTCCGCAAAAACGGCATGAAGGCCTGATGGGTCCGCACGGTCTGCGGTTCCGGCGCTTACCCGTGCCGCGGACACATGATAAGTAAGTTTCTGAAGTCAGTTCTAATCAAATAAGTACATACCCTTGTTTTATATAAACTGATTTCCACGGCTTACATACCCCCAATAAAAACACAAGCGATTATGAAAAAAATCAAGGCATTGTTATTTGTCGGTCTGCTGATGCTGCTGTGTCAGGCCGCAGGGCGCGATGCACGCATCACCTTCGACAATATGACTTACGACTTCGGTGTCATTCATGAGTCGGCCGGTCCGGTCAGCACCGAGTTCCGCTTCACAAACTCCGGCGATGCACCGCTGGTGATTGTCTCGGCCTCGGCGAGCTGCGGGTGTACGCGCCCGACATTTCCCGAGAAACCGGTAGCTCCCGGCAAATCCGGCAAAATAAAGGTGACCTACAATCCCGCCGGCCGTCCCGGCGAGTTCAGCAAAACCGTAAAGGTGCGCACCAATGCCAAAAACGGTAAAAAGATAAACCTGAAAATTACCGGAACCGTAGTGCCCAAAGACTGAAGTACCTGTATGTGCCGCGTCCCTCTCCCCGCGGCCATGCGTGTCTGACAAGTACATACACTAAACGTGGAGATGCCTCACGGTATCTCCACGCTTAATAATAAACCAATCATTATCACATTTCTTGCAATGGAAAAAGTAATCTTGCTATGTACATGTAAAACACGCGCCGTCCGGAATGGTTCGGGCAGTTTCTGTATTTAACTTCATTTAACACAAGGGACGCATCTCTTTTCACATCCGGGGTGTTAACTTTGCACCACATCGGTTAAGACCGCCCCCTCACGCAATACAAGGGATTACGGACAACTAAGACAAATAAAAACAATAAAATAACAGCATTCCGCGACGGCAGCCCCCCCGCAATCGCTGTCGCGGAACCAAAGAAAAAAAGACATGGAAAAAGAAAAGGCAAAAAAGACCGCCAAAAAAGGCGCCGAAAAGACTCCGGCAGACCCCCGGCAGGCAAAACTCGAGGCCCTGAGCAACGCCATGGGCAAGATTGAGAAAGCCTATGGGCGTGGAGCCATCATGAAACTCGGCGACGATGTCGTAGAGGATGTTGACGTAATACCCTCCGGCTCGGTGGGCCTTGACTATGCCCTGGGCGTAGGCGGCTATCCGCGTGGCCGAATTATCGAAATCTACGGTCCAGAGTCGTCGGGTAAGACAACCCTGGCCATCCACGCCATAGCCGAAGCGCAGAAACTGGGAGGTATCGCCGCCATAATCGACGCCGAGCACGCCTTCGACCGCTTCTATGCCCAGAACCTCGGCGTTGACATCAACAACCTGCTGATTTCGCAACCCGACAACGGCGAGCAGGCTCTTGAGATAGCCGAACAGCTCATACGCTCGTCGGCAATCGATATCCTGGTGGTCGACTCGGTGGCCGCGCTGACTCCCAAGAGCGAAATCGAAGGCGAGATGGGCGACCGCAACATGGGTCTGCAGGCGCGCCTGATGTCGCAGGCGATGCGTAAGCTCACCGGCGCCATCGCCCGCACCAACACCACCTGCATATTCATCAACCAGCTGCGCGAAAAAATCGGACAGATGTTCGGACCCACCGAAACCACCACCGGCGGCAACGCCCTCAAGTTTTACGCCTCGGTGCGCATCGACATCCGAAGCCGCAATCCCATCAAGAACGGCGACGACGTGCTGGGCAAACGCGCCTACATCAAAATCACCAAGAACAAAGTCGCTCCCCCCTTCAAGCGCTGCGAGTTCGACGTGATGTTCGGCCAGGGCATCTCGCGTTCCGGCGAAATCCTTGACCTCGGTGTCGAGTACAATATCATCTCCAAGAGCGGTTCGTGGTTCAGCTACGACGGCTCGAAACTCGCCCAGGGCCGCGATGCCGCCAAGGCTGTCATCCAGGACAATCCCGAGCTGGCCGACGAAATCGCCGCCAAGCTGATGGAGGCCATGCGCAAGGCCGAACTCGACCCTTCGGCCCGTCCGGCCAAGAAGGTAAAGAGTAAGACCGAAGCTGACGAAAGCGAGGAAAATCGTTCCCCCGAAGAGACGCCGGAAGCAACCGAGCCTTCGGACAGCCTCTTTGACGATACCCTCGACGACGAATTCTCGATTGAGGAAGACATGTAAGCCACACCCTTTCATCAGGGACATGGACGTCCCCGGAGCGGTAATCGCCGCCCGGGGACGTCCATGTCTCTTATAAGATAAGTTGTAATGGCTATTGTGCGGCAATGACAGCGACACGGGCCGGGGCGTCGGCGAAAGTGACGGTGCCTCCGGTGACCCGGGATGTGCGTCCCGTGTACAGATCGGTGACTGTGGTGCCGTCGGCAAAAGCGCCCCCGATGCGAATCGGCCGGCCGGGCTGCGGGAGGACACGGATGACTACCGACTCGTCATCGTTGTAGCGCAGGCATGTGTGCGCGTCAATGGTTTTCTGACGACCCGTCCCTATTACGGGATGGTCGCGGCGAAGGCGTCCCAGACGGCCGAAGTGTTCCAGCAGGGCGCTGTCTGTTGTCTGCCAGTTCATATCCGAACGGAAGGCCTGGTCGGCATCGACATTGAAGCGGGCGTCGCTCAGGCCGCGGCCGCTTTCGTCGCCGTAGAAAATCTGGGCCACTCCCGGCGACAGCAGCAGCGTTATGCCGCAGTCGGCCATGTTGGTGGAGTCGGCATCACGGTGGTACGAGTTGTTGAGATAGCTGAACGGGTGCCAGTCAGGATGCGCGGCAATGCTGTCGGCATATGCCTGCCAGGTGTATACGATGTTGTCAAGATCGCCGTGTTTTGGGAAGAAGAAGTTGACCATGCTCGAGAAGCCGGCGTCGGCGTACTCCGGCTTGTAGTCGATGTCGGCATTGTCGAAGTCGCCGGTCATGTAGAATTTGTCGGTCCACTTCGATGCCGGGTCGCCGGGGTGCGCGGCTCGCCATCGGTCCAGTGCCGCGTCGCAGGCCTCGGCAAGCTGTTTCCAGCGGGCTGTACGTACATTCTCTACAATGTCGCAACGGAAGCCGTCGATGCCCAGTTCCTCGACCCATGCGGAAATCCATGCCGTCACATACTGCATCGGCGACCAGGGGCGGTCGGTGCGCAGGCGACGCGAGGCCGGGTTTACCCATGCGTCGTTGGCATGGCCCTCCTTTTTCCATTTACGTTTCAGAAAGCCGGGAATGCGCACCGGTGTGTCACTTTCGTCCTTGAAATCGGGCATACCGAACAGAGTGGCCTCAAGCGGGTCGCTCTCGTTCCATCCCTCGTCGGGCATACGCACCCATTCGCGGCCATACCAGCCCTTCCAGTCAAGCCGGTCTCCGTAGAATTTGTCATAGCTCCATTCGCGTATATGTCGGGCGGCTTCTTCCTCGGAGAGGCCTGTCCCGGCAAATCCGGTCTGTACGGCATCGAGCAGGGTGGGGTAGCCGGGGTCGTTCAGGTTGGCGCCGAGCATCACGCGTATGCCTTGGGCGTGCAGTGTGTCGACAAGTTCGCGCAGTTCGGCCATGGTGCCGTAGTTCTTGTCGGTCTGCGTATAGTCCAGCGGGTAGTAACCGTGGTATCCGTAATGCGGAAAGTCGTTGACCGGACCCGAACCGGACATCCAGCCGTGGATTTGCTCGTAGACATCGGTCATCCACACCACGTCGATACCCAGGTCGGTGAAGTAACCCTCGCGGGCTTTCTGCAGCATACCCCTGAAGTCGCCGCCATGAAAGGTGGCGGCATTGAGGCGTTCGCTGCCATAGTCGGTGATGCGTCCGTAGTTGACATCGTTGGCAGTATCGCCGTTGCAGAAACGGTCGGTGATGACGAAGTAGACAGTGGCGCCTGTCCAGTCAAAGGCGCGTGCGCGCGGCCCTGCGCCAAGACACAGCAGGAGCAGGGCCGCAATCGGTAAAATAGCTGATTTTCGCATTGCAGAAGAATTTTGTCTCTGCAAAATTACCGGGTTTGACTACGTCCGTCAATACTGAAAAATAACCATTTGTTGAATCTGATACCGGGCCGGAGCGGGAGGGAGCGGTGTCCGACGCCGTGCCGTATGGCAGACACAGTACGCCGGTTTCCGCTCACAGGTTTCCGAGATTAGAGAAGCCCCATACTCACAGCGGCGTTGACGGCCTCGATGGAGTTGCCTACGCTGAGTTTGCCGAGGATGTTCTGGCGATGGCGGCTTACGGTGTTGACACTGATGTTGAGGTCGGCGGCGATTTCTTTGCTGAGCCGTCCGTTGCGGATGAGTCGCAGTATGTCTTTTTCGCGCGGCGTCAGCACCCGGGCGCGGCGCTCGCTGTACGAGCGCGTGATTATCTCGCCGGTGGCGTTGCTGACGATGCGCGGGCGTATGTCGTCGCCGGAGGTCTGCATCGGCGACAGGTCATAGCAGCACAATATTAGCCATATTTTTCCGGCCGGTGACAGCCCGAGCACCTGAGTGCTGTTGTCGACGGTGACGTACTTGTCGTCGCGGTTGCGGATGCGCAGGCGGCAGGTTGCCTTGTAGCGCGTTTTGTGCTCCCGGGGCAGCGGGTCGACGAAACTGAAGAAGTCGTATTCGAGCATCCGCTTCTCCACAAGGTCCTCAGGGTGTATGCGCTCGTAAATGACATCCTCGTCGCTCGAGGGGGCCTCGATGCATGTCGGCGCACCCGCATGGCTGCCGTCCATAAAGCCCAGCAGCCGGGCCAGGCCTCCGCCATAGATATAGCATGTATCGGCCGCCGCGTCGGTGATGACGGCGCAGGCGTCGCTGGCCACTACCAGGTTCTCGGCCACGGCGCGGCAATGTGTCACGCCGGCCTCGTCAAGCACCTCGCTGTCAAGCCGCTGCGATGCGTAGATGGCATTGAGTTCCTTGCGCAGGATGTCCATGTGTCAAAAGCAGTCAGTCTTTTGAGCTGATGAAGGCGCGGGCTGTGTCGATGTCGCCGGCATGGTCAACGTCCACGATTTTGCCAAAGGGGTATGCGCGCAGGTTAAGGCCTGCGGCCACCAGGGCGCGCTGGTAGTTGCGCATACGGCTCACACCGCGGGCCATGCACTCCTCGAGGATGTCGATGGCCGGCATGGTCAGACCGTAGATGCCCCCGGAAATATAACGTACGCCGGGCCACGGTTCGTCGCGGAAAGCGGTGATGGTGTCAGCGGCGTCGACATCGATGTAGAGCGGTTTTTCGTCGTCGATGAAATCGGTCACGGCCATATAACCGTCCATGGCATTGTCGGCGGCGAAGGCGTCGGCATAGCGTCTGAAGTCCTCCTCGCGGAAGATGGTGTCTACTGTGGTGAGTATGAATTTGGACCCGGCGGGGAAGTTGCGCGATACCTCGTAGAACGAGTGCATCGAACTGGGTGTGGTCTTTACAGTCAGGCGTACCGGTGTCTTTGACGTGCGCATGCGCTCCTCGATGTAGGTGCGTACCTGTGTCATCTGCTCGTTGACGATTACCGAAATACTCTCGGCGCCGCAGCTTTCAAAGATGTCCATCAGTCGTCCTATCATGGGGCGGCCGTCCAGGTCGACAAGAGGCTTGGGAACGGCGACACCCTCCTGTACCAGGCGCGAGCCTTCGCCGGCGGCTATTATGGCGAAATTCATAGTGTGTTGCAGTTGTGGGTTTTATATGGGGTATGGGGATATGGCGCGTTACTCCTCGGGTGCGGGTGCCGACTCGGGGGCTTCGGGGGCGTCTTTGTCGCGGCGTTGTCTGTCGCCCCGTGGCTTTTTGTCATCGCCGGGGCGGTACTGTCGCTTCAGGGGATTGGCATTGGCCTCTTCCTCGCGGGCGCGGTTGCGTAAGATATCGATGGCGGCGTAGATGGCTTCGCGCATCGACTGCTCGGAAGCTGTACCCTGACCGGCGATGTCGTATCCCGTGCCGTGATCGGGGCTGGTGCGCACAAAGGGGAGCCCGGCCGTGAAGTTGACACCCCGGTCCATCGCCATTGTCTTGAATGGTGCCAGACCCTGGTCGTGGTACATGGCCAGCACGCCGTCGAAATGACTGAAGGCGCCGGAGCCGAAAAATCCGTCGGGGGCATACGGACCGTATGCCTGTATGCCCTGCTGTCGCGCTGACTCCAGAGCCGGTGCTATAATATCGGTTTCCTCGGTGCCGAGCAGACCCTCTTCGCCGGCATGCGGGTTGAGCGAGAGTACGGCTATGCGCGGGTGATGGCAGCCGAAGTCGTAACGCAGGCTCCGGTCGAAGACCGTCAGCTTGTCCAGGATGGCTTCGGCCGTTACGGCCTCGGCGACTTTTGCCAGCGGCGTATGGGTGGTTACCAGGGCCACGCGCAGGTTTTCGCAGCACAGCACCATAAGGGCCTTCGCTCCGTCGCCGAGACTTGACTCGAGGTGTTCGGTGTGACCCGGAAAGATGAAGGTGTCCGACTGTATGTTCTTTTTGTTGATAGGAGCGGTGACAAGGGCGTCCGTCTTGCCGGCACGCAGGTCGGTTACGGCGGCCTCGAGGGCGGCAAGGGCGGCCTGTCCGGCCTGAGGCGTGCTTATGCCTGGTTCGGGGTGTACCGACTCGTCGACCACGTTTATCAGGTTTACGGCGCCGTCCTTTGCGTCGCCGGCATCGTTAATCT
>CAZETN010000017.1:0-12443 GCA_964514475.1 uncultured Bacteroides sp. | reverse complement strand
TCGGCATATATATCGTCGACGGCAGTGGTGTTGGGCACGGTGAATGACTGCATGGAGTGGTATGTGGGCGAGAGGTTGCTGTCGGCGGTGTAGACGGTCTTGACAAAGACGGTATAGTCGCCCTTATCGGTCTCCATGCCCAGTGTTCCGGGCGATACAAGCTTGGCCACATGATAGCTCAGCTCGTCCTTGGATGCGACGCGCTGTCCCTTGACAGCGGCTGCCGAAGCCTTGTGGTGAAAGTACTTGGCCGAGGCATGTCCGGTGTCGTCGTGATGCACAAATCCGGCGTCGTTGATATTGCGGTAGGCGCCCTTTACCACATACACCTCGCAGTGGTCGACATAATCCTCGTTTTTGTCGAAGTTGACATCGGCGTCGATATACAGACCCTGTTCGGGATGCACCTTCATCTCGTGCAGATCAAGGCTGACCTGTGCGGTGATGTCGGCACCGAAAAGAATGTCGGTATCGAAATACGCGCCGTCATAGGTCATATTGAAGTACGGGGCATTGGCGTAGTTGCTCCTCTGAATTGACCACGGACCATAATAGGAACTGGCCTGGTAAACCGGCGTCAGCAAAGTCCAGGTGTCGAATTTGGCCTCCATACCCTGATATGTGCGTCGCGCACCGCCATTGGTTACCCAGCCATTGAGCTCGGCGTTATGTTTTGGACCGTCCACTTTCTGCCAGGTTCCTTTGAGGTTTTTGGGATTGGTAGCCTTGATATTACCCACCCTGCCTGTGCATGACGGGATGTACGGACCCGATGACTTGTCGAAACAGGCCACATACCACGTGTTCCAGCCGGGCCAATTGCTGCCTCGCTGGTCCATACGCGGGAAGAAACCGATACTGAGTCCGTCGTTGGGTATCTCGCATGTTCCGTCGTCCTTGAATGTTCCGCATACCAGATGCTGCTCGGGGACAAAGTTTGTACCATATCCCAGATTGCCATAGTTGAACATCTCGAAGGTATTATTGGAGGTATCCCATTTCACCAGCATAGGATAACCGCGCTGGTCCGAAATTTTACCGGTTGTCATTCGGGCCGATGAGCTGGAGCTGGTATAGTAGTCGCGGCGCGTCTTGTCCGTGGCATAGCCGTCCATAAATTCGGGATTGAGCTTGCGGTAGTGGTCAAAGTTGTAGAAATCCAGATAAACGGTGATGCCGGAGCAGTCTGTCGGACCGCCGCTGCAATATAAGTAATAGCCGCCATTACCTGCCACATCATCGGGCAGATGGAAAGTTATCCCCTCTTCATCGCTCTCCTCTATATTCAGATAGAACGAGGATACCGATGTACTGTAGGTATAAGTACCCTGACTGGGCGAAGTTGAAGTAACCGGACGGATATAATAGGTTTTGCCGGTATGCGTGGAATTGGCGTTTTTGAGATTGCTCCTGATGAACAGGCGTGTGCCGTCGGTACTTTCGGCGCCGTCTTCGTCACACAGTGTGAATACAAAATCGCACAGCGTCTCAAAGTTACGGAATTTGACGTGAGTGTTGTCCACTTTTTCAAGCTGTACTGCAAAACTGCGCAGAATATTGAAATTTATACCGTTCGCAGGATGTGTCTGCTGCCTGGCTTCGGCTATCATGGAGGGGCAGCTCTCCACAATCTGGTCCACAGTAAAGGCGCTCACAGCATTGGTCCCCAGCAGGCCGGCTGCCAGAGACAATGTCAGCATTATTCTCTTCATTGCAACGAGTGTTTTGTGTGTAGTGTTTTGATTTTTATATACTTGAATACTTCGGTGTTTCTCTGTCGAATTGCGGCGTTGCCGTATTTCCTTAATGTCTGTAAAAATATCTGCAAATGCGTTGTCTACGGATTTTGCAGCCTGTCAGGAACTTTATTACCGCCTTTATCTTGTTATCCTTAATAATTTGGCAAAATTAGGTAATAAAGTATAGAATACCGACCCCCCCCCCGTTAATTTTTGTTAATTTTACGGTTCTGTAAACATTCCCGGCGTTTCCGCAATACTCACCCCCCCTATAATCGACCTCCGCGCCCGTCTGGGCGCGGAGGTCGATTTTCATTGTCTTGAAGCCGAGTACAGGTGCCATAACGCTATGGCTGTGCTGACGGCTATATTCAGCGAGTGTTTGGTGCCTTCCTGCGGAATTTCAAGCCAGAGGTCGGCGTCGCGGACTATGGCGGGGTCGACGCCGTTCACTTCGTTGCCGCTTACAAGTGCTATTTTCTGCCCCGGCGAGGGGCGAAAGCGGTCAAGGGGTATTGAGCCGTGTACCTGCTCGAGACAGGCTATGGTCCAGCCTTCGGTACGCAAGGCGGCTACGGCGTCGGCCGTGATGGGGAAGTAGCGCCAGGCCACTGACTCTTCGGCACCGAGGGCGGTTTTGTGGATTGCCGGATTGGGCGGGGTCGCCGAAATGCCGCAGAGCACCACGCTGTGCAGACAAAAGGCGTCGGCGGTGCGGAACACCGACCCGATATTGTTGAGCGACCGTATGTTGTCGAGCACCGAGCATACACCTATCTTGGGCTTTGCACGGAAAGTGTCTACATCGTCGCGGTCCAGGTCGGCGATGGTCTTCTTGCGGTGACTGTCCGCGGTCACGGCCTCCGCGGCGTCGGGGTTCCAGCCCGGGCACAGCACCCGCATGGGACCGGTGACAAAGCGGCGCGCCGCGGCACGGGGATGAGGCAGCGTAAGGCGCCCGGTTTTCATCGTCACGCCGTCGATATGTATTATGTCGATGTCGATGCTGCGGTCGCGGTAGGTGCCGTCGGCATTGCGGTGCGGCGAATCGGGCGCCAGGTCGCGCTCGATGGACTGCACGGTGTCGAGCACGTCCAGGGGTGCCGGCACCTGATTATCATCCTCAAAATCCAGGGCCACGCCCAGATTGAGAAAGGGATTGTCGGATTCGTATCCCCACGGCTCGGAGACGACAAAGTTGGACTGTCGCACTAATGCCTGCGGAAAAGCCGCGGCAAGCCTGCCGACGGCCGCCTCGATCAGCGCGCGCCGCTCTCCGCGGTTACTGCCTATATTAAGATAAATACTGCGCATTATATTGTGGTACTGCAGGTCATGGAAAGGCGGTTTTTCAACCGTCCCCCCTGAACACCCGCTCGGTTGCCGGTTGCTGATTAATGATTGAAAAAGGCCCGGCTACTGTGTTGAGGCAGCCGGGTCTTTTATGCTGTGTCGGTTGATTTACAGGGTGCGGTTTACCTCGACTTCCTCGAAGGCCTCGACCATGTCTCCGACCTTGATGTCGTTGTAACCGTTGATGGACAGACCGCAGTCGTAGCCCGAAGTAACTTCCTTGACATCGTCCTTGAAGCGTTTCAGGCTGCCCAGTTCGCCGGTGTAGCGCACGATACCGTCGCGGATAAGGCGCACCTTGGCACCACGCTTGATTTTGCCCTCGCGCACCATGGCGCCGGCAATAGTGCCGACCTTCGAGATATGGTATGTTTCCAGCACTTCGGCGGTACCGAGAATTTCTTCCTTGATTTCGGGTGCAAGCATACCTGCCATAGCGTCCTTGACCTCCTCGATGGCGTTGTAGATAACCGAGTAGAGACGGATTTCGACTCCCTCATGCTCGGCGGCGCGGCGCGCTGCCAGCGAGGGGCGCACCTGGAAGCCGATGATGATGGCGTCCGAGGCTGCCGCCAGGGTGACATCGCTCTCCGAAATCTCGCCGACAGCCTTGTGCAGGACGTTGACCTGGATTTCTTCGGTGGAAAGCTTGATGAGCGAGTCGGACAGAGCCTCGATCGAACCGTCCACGTCGCCCTTGACGATGATGTTAAGTTCCTGGAAGTTGCCGATTGCGCGACGGCGCGCGATGTCGTCGAGCGTGAGAATCTTGGTTGTACGCAGCCCCTGCTCACGCTGCAGCTGCACGCGCTTGTTGGCGATTTCGCGGGCCTCCTGCTCGGAGTCGAGTACGTTGAAGGTGTCGCCGGCGGTGGGAGCGCCGTTCAGACCCAGTATGAGCGCCGGAGTGGCCGGACCTGCCTCGGTGATGCGCTGGTTGCGCTCGTTGAACATGGCCTTGACCTTGCCGTAGTGGTTGCCGGCAAGAATTATGTCACCCTGGTGCAGAGTGCCGTTCTGGACGAGCACGGTGGCCACGTAGCCGCGTCCCTTGTCAAGCGACGACTCGATAATCGAGCCTACGGCGTTGCGGTCGGGGTTGGCGCGCAGATTCAGCATTTCGGCTTCGAGGAGCACTTTCTCCATCAGGTCGGCGACGCCGGTACCTTTTTTGGCCGAGATGTCCTGGCTCTGGTATTTGCCGCCCCAGTCTTCGACCAGATAGTTCATTGCAGCCAGTTCCTCCTTGATTTTGTCGGGATTGGCGTGAGGTTTGTCTATCTTGTTGATGGCGAATACGATGGGGACGCCGGCAGCCGAGGCATGGTTGATGGCCTCGACGGTCTGCGGCATGACATTATCGTCGGCCGCCACGATAATGATACACAGGTCGGTGACTTTGGCGCCTCGGGCACGCATGGCGGTGAAGGCCTCGTGACCCGGGGTGTCAAGGAAGGTGATGTGTCGTCCGTCCTCGAGTTTAACGTTGTATGCGCCGATGTGCTGGGTTATGCCGCCGGCCTCGCCGGCTATGACGTTGGCGTTGCGGATATAGTCGAGCAGCGAGGTTTTGCCGTGGTCGACGTGGCCCATGACGGTGACTATGGGCGAGCGGGGCTGCAGGTCCTCCTCGGCGTCTTCTTCCTGATGGATAGCGTCGGCGACTTCGGCCGAGACGTATTCGGTCTTGAAACCGAACTCGTCGGCCACGATATTGATTGTTTCGGCGTCAAGGCGCTGGTTGATGGATACCATCACACCAAGGTTCATGCAGGTTGCGATAACCTGGTTGATGGGCACGTCCATCATTATGGCGAGGTCGTTGGCCGTAACGAACTCGGTGAGTTTGAGCACCTTGCTCTCGGCGCGTGCCTCGGCTGCGGCTTCGGCGCGTGCCTCGGCGCTGGCCTCGCGTTTCTCGCGGCGCCACTTGGCGCTCTTTTTGAGGCTCTTGTCCTTGGCGGTAAGACGCGCCAGGGTTTCCTTGACCTGCTTCTGAACGTCCTCTTCGCTTACCTCCTGGGGTATGACGGGTTGCTGGCGTTTGTTGGGACGCGAGGCGTTTTTGTTGCGGCCTCCGCCCTGCTGGCCGCCGCCGTTGCGGGCGCCGTTCTGGGCAGCCTGGGCGCCGGCCTTCTCGATGTCGATGCGGCCGCCGCCGATACGCTGGCGTTTTTTCTTCTGACCGTCGCCGCGGCCGTTCTGACCGCCGCCCTGGCCGTTGGCGTCGGCACCCTGTTTGCCTCCGCGGTCATGGCGTCCTTTCTTTTTGGGACGCGTGCTCTGGTTGATAGCCGAGAGGTCGATTTTACCGATGATGTTCAGTGTAGGACCTTTCGGGGTCTCGGTGGCCAGGAAGTTCTCGTCCTCGGTTCTGGCAGCAGGCTCCTGAGCCGGAGCTTTTGGAGCTTCGGGAACTTCGGGTGCGGGCTTCGGGGCCGCAGGTGCTGGCTTCGGTGCCTCAGGGGCAGGAGCTGCCTTGGGCTTTTCGGCCGGAGCAGGTTCGGGGGCCTTGACCGGAGCAGGCTTGGGCACCTCGGGGGCTTTCGGAGTCTCGGCCACCGGTGCGGGTGCTTCGGCTACGGGCTTCACCGGCTCGGGTTTCGGAGCCACAGGCTCTGCCACAGGGGCCTCGGCAACAGGGCGGGGAGCGGCTTTGGGAGCCTCGGCAGGCTTGGGAGCCGCCGCCTCCTTCACGGGTTTGGGTGCCGGAGTCTTCACGTTGCCTTTTTCGTCAAGTTCGAGTTTTCCCACCACTTTATATTTCTGGGCGTTGTCCGAGGGCGTATGGGCAAGTTCGGGCGTGCTCTTCGGCTCGGGTTTGGATGCGGCACGCTCCTTGGCGCGCTCGGCGGCCTCGCGCTCTACACTCTGGCGCACCTTGCGGTCTTTGTCAAAGGCGTCGAAGAGCATATCGGCTATGTTGTCCTCGACACGGGTGTTCGGGTTGATGTCGCCGAGGTCGACATTTTTCGAATTCAGAAAGTCTATCACCGTAGACAGGGCCACGTTGAGGTCTTTCGCAAGTTTGCTTATTTTGGTTTTCGCCATTATATATTGTATATTCTTCTCTGTGTTAGTTTATGGAGTTGTCGCCAGCACCGCTGTCCCTGGCCGCTGACGTGGCCGCATGCCTGCGTGCCGGTGTTCAGTCTTCGAATTCGGCGCGGAGGATTTCGATGACGTTGTCCACGGTTTCCTCCTCGAGGTCGGCTTTTTCAACAAGCATGTCGCGGGGGGCGTTGAGGACACTCTTGGCGGTAACAAATCCGGCTTTCTTGAGTGCTTCGATTACCCACTCCTCGATTTCGTCCTTGAACTCGTCCAGGTAGATGTCCTCGTCGTCGGCGCTTGAGTCGTCAGCGTCGCGGTAAACGTCGATGGTGTATCCGGTGAGCATCGATGCCAGTTTGATATTGAGGCCGTTCTTGCCGATGGCCAGGCTTACCTCCTCGGGGCGCAGGAATACCTCGGCCTTCTTCTGCTCGGCGTCCAGACGTATGCTGCTTACCTTGGCCGGAGACAGGGCGCGCTGTATAAACAGCGAGTCGTTGGCCGTAAAGGGTATTACGTCGATGTTCTCGTTGCGCAGCTCACGCACGATGCCGTGTATGCGGCTGCCCTTGACGCCCACGCAGGCGCCTACGGGGTCGATGCGGTCGTCGAACGACTCGACGGCAATCTTGGCGCGCTCGCCGGGGATGCGGGCCACGGCGCGTATGCTGATCAGTCCGTCCTGGATTTCGGGAACCTCGAGTTCGAACAGGCGGCGCAGGAAATTCTCGTTGGTGCGGCTTACCGTAATCTTGGGATTGTTGTTTTTGTTGTCGACATTCGCGATGACGGCACGGACAGTCTCGCCCTTGCGGAAGAAGTCGCCGGGGATTGACTCGCTCTTGGGCAGCAGCAGCTCGTTGTTGTCGGAGTCGACAAGCAGGGTCTCGCGCGACCATGTCTGGTACACCTCGCCGCTTACGAGCTCGCCTTCGAGAGGGTTGAATTTGGCGAAGACCGCCACCTTCTGGAGCTCGAGAATTTTTGACTGCAGGGTCTGGCGCAGTGTGAGGATGGCGCGGCGGCCGAACTTCTCGAATATGATTTCTTTGGTATGCTCTTCGCCAACTTCGGCCTCGGGGTCGTTGTCGGCGCGGGCGTCGGTAAGCGAAATCTCAAGATTGGGGTCGTTTACCTCGCCGTCGGGCACGACAGTCAGATTCTGAAATATCTGTACGTCGCCCTTGTCGGGATTAAGGATTACGTCGAGGTTCTCGTCAGTGCCGAACATCTTGCCAAGCACATTGCGGAACGACTCCTCGAGCACACTGATCATCGTGGTTTTGTCAATACCTTTGGTCTCCTTGAAATCGGCGAATTGCTCGATCATATTCGGAGTTACCTCTTTCTTTGCCATTATAGTGTATTTTTTTTGATTATTCCTGTTATAAAGTTCAGAGCCGGGAGACTGCCGCCTGCTTCAGGTTGCCGCCATCGACCGTTATCGTACGATCAGGCCAGTTGCCGGATATGCCGAAAAAAACAGCTTATTGAAAATAGATCTACTGACTTGACCGATTAAAATCTGAGGTCGCGCACAATGCGCTTTATGCCGCTGACGGCTATCGCATGGGACACGTCCTCGATATGCGGGCGTTTGTCGCCTTCGTTCCTGACCTTGGTGGGCACGGTCACCACTATCTGCGAGCAGTCGGCGTTCACTTCGGCAAGGACGCCGTGCAGCTTGCGGCCGTCGGCGGTAAGCACCTCAACGTCGTTGCCCACGTTCATCTCGTACTGGCGGGGCACCGTAAAGGGGGCGGTAAGTCCGGCCGAGCCTACTTCGAGTTCGTAGTCTTCGACATCGCGGTCGAAACGCTCCTCGATTTGGCGCGTAAGGGCCACACAGCGGTCTATGTCCACGCCTTCGGGCGAGTCTACCGTCACTGTCACCAGGTTGTCCGGAGTGATCTTTACGTCGACCAGAAACAGCGGCGTGTCCTTGAGGAACCCGATTACAGCCTCGGTCACCAGATTTTTATCAAGCATATGTCAGTATGTATGGGTTTCTGTATTGAAAAAGAATTCGTTATAAAAACAAGGAGGAAGCCCGGCCGGGCCCCCTCCGCTCTAACGAAGTGCTGCAAAGTTACTAAATAAAAGCCACCCATACAACCCGGCGACCGCCGCGGGTTACCCTACCCACCCCGTATTAAACATTTGTTAATGATTTTTATATAAAAATAACATGGTTTTCAACATAAAAAACTCTAGCCGGCAGCTATACCTCTCCCCCCCCCAAAAAAAGCCGGCGGCTATACAGCCGCCGACCCGCACGAAAAAGCTCCGTGTCTATCTAATCCATTATTTCACTTTATTTTTGGGGGTGCTTCACCTGACAGGATCGTTGATGATGCCCAGGCCGAGGATGGCGTTGCTCGACGTCTCGTATACGGCGTAGATGAAGGGGCGGTCGATATGCAGCTCGGAACCGGGGCTCTCCACACTGGCGGTAGGCAAACCGGCGGATACGCCTGATGCCTTGATTTCTGTACCCTCTTCGGATACCGTGACTGCAAATCCCTGATATGCTACGACCTGCCCTATCGCCGGGCACGCATTGTCATAGCTTACCGTGTTAAGAGGCACACCGGCTTTGCCTATGTTTTCGGTTATCTCTCCGCGAGTCGCGGTATCGAATTTAGGCAGGAACAGGGCCACAAACAATTCGTTCATCTGTTTCAGTCCTTGCTCCATCTTGCCGCCTGTAAGTTCGTCAAGGATATCGGCGGGAGTATAACCCTCGTCAGGAAGGATAATGAGCATCCGGTATGCATCCTCACCGTACGATAGCGAAGACATCGAATAATGGTCGAACCCGCGATAAAATATTCTTACTGTATTGAAAAGGGTGGGAACATCCTTGCTGTTTTTTCCATAACTGTCCGTAAACGGAAGTTCGCGCGTCGATTTTTTATCAAACCTGTTTTTCCATTTACCGTTAAAATACAGAGCGTTTGCCAATATATAAACTGTCGATGAATTACGGTTGTAAATTCCGGGGATAAGTCCGCGTATGCCGTTGTTGGTCTTGTCAGCAATCCATTTGTTGGCTATATTCGCTATATTGACACTGCCGAAGTCATAACTTGCGCTTTCACTTTTATAATTTTCGCGCATAGTCTTGACAAAATCGGGCTTGAAGTTATACGTCTCGTTCATCCAGAATCCGTTTGCGATACTTACCGTGACATTTTTGGGGTCGCGCGACGGAAGTGTCTCGTTGAGACGCATATTCAGCTCGTTGAGTTCGGCGACATCAGTTACTCCGAACGACTGCACGAATTTACTCTGGTCCTCAGTGGCGACGCCGTTGGCGAGCATAGACAGCATCTGCTGAACGCAGAAAGGCGAGACACCGACATTTTCACCGGGGGTTTCCTCGCTGATTGTCTTAAGCAGTTTTATGGCAAAATCGGACTGGGCCTGCACCATTTCCGTCTCCGAACGCGACAGCACCATCGGCGCCTTCGGCTCATCTTCCGAACTGCTGCAACCCGTCATTCCCATCCCGGCGAGCACAGCCGCAGTCAGCGCCACCCGCACATTGTAGATTGATTTTTTCATAAGTCAGATTGTATTTGGATTGTTAATAAAATTCATTGTTTTCTCTTACATAATTCTTTTCGCAAAAGAATATGTGTTTCACCACAAATATATAAAATTTGTTTTGCAAAAGCAATATTTTTTAATATATTGAAAACTTTTTCACTGCTTAGGTGCGAAATCTGATAGCATTATTACATTTTTGCGATAATCATACGCTACATCTCCGTCTTTCATTTCCCATGGACCTGAGATTGCGAACCATTCATTTTGCATATTAACATACACACCATTGCCCCAATTGAAACCTACAGAGGTCATTTTTGGCGTGCTATAGGTAACTTCAAGCGAATCAGGAACACTGGGAAGTATAACCATAGAACCGTCACTGTTCTGTGGCTGTTCGTCATAAACCCACTGGTAATAGCGATTATATACTGTCCGTGTACGGCGATAGCGGTCACAGATAAAAGTATGCGCTGAATTCTTGTTATTCATGTCCGCGCCAGCTAAAATAACAGGCATACCATTAAGAAGATTACGCTCCAAATCCGACTGGTTATAGCTTCGTACAATACATGCTATATTGTACGGAGAAAATACAAATTGGGCCAGATCATACGCACTTGCCCCAGATCCGTCATCTCCATATTTCATATTTACTCTTCGACCTATATCCGCAATCAAAGGCGCTGTCAACATACCGTTCGTACCCATGTGATCCCAAATTGTTTCATCAAGATCTCCTTGTGCCCAGTCATAAGGCTTTTCATTATATCTGCTGTTACAATATGCGGTGCTTGGTGCCGCCGCAGGTACGCCGTACTTATAATGCAAAAAGTAAAGCATCTGTCCGGCAGCTATGGCGGTGCAGCCGGCAGGGCAACGTTCATCGCCGGTCGATTTGAATGGGACAGCTTGATTGGTATATTGAATCTGATTCCAGTTTGTTCTTGTTAAACGCGGTATCTGATCATATACTTCTTCTTTTGTTGAAGTATAGACCAGCTCATAATGTCCATATAATTCCCAAGCATCTGGAAAAAAATGTAATGGAACTGAATCATTTATATGCAACCCACTACGCGGATTTTCTAGTGATTCCCAGAAAACACGATTTGATTCTATCTCTTCTGTTGTAAGATTCAATTGCGAGTCGGGAAGCCGCTTAATCTGATGCATTCGCTGGCCCATAAAGTCAATCCAATACTTTATATTTTCATTTTCCATAGCCTCTTTGAAGGTGCCTTGGTCACTCGAAGCCACGATGGGCGAAATACGTTTGTCAGTCGAATACAGAGTCCAACCTCCGCTGGGATTATCCACGACATAAAAGGAGGTATCATTACCGGTTGTATAACAACTTAACTTCGAAACCTCTTCGCCGGCGCGGGAGCGTGTCTTCATCGAGGATATCAGAGTTTCGATAGTATTAAACGATATGTTATTTGAACTATTCTGAGTACTTTCCGTTTCGGTCAAATTATCTACCAGTAAATTGGCTTCATCACTCTCCGTGCATGATGCCGTCACAAATACCATTAACGCAACATAATAAAGAGATGCTTTCATTGCAAAAATATTAATTAAGAGTGAAATAATAAGATTAGTAAGATTACAGTTTTAGTTATTGTTCAGATTTCAATGCTGCCATAAGCAGTCCAGCTGCCGGTGATGATTTCGATTTCGTATAAACCCGGTAGCGTGACGTCGAATGTCGTATTAATCTCGCCGGAATAATCGACAACGTTACCATTCAGGTAAAGGTATGCCTCGCCTTCGGTTTGGCCTTCGTAGAAGATGGTGATGGTTCCGGACTCGGCTTCATAATAGGCCTCTAAATTTATATACAGAGGAGCACGCAAAATTCCCTTTCCATCCTCACTCTCACCATTCTTACTTGGTTCTATGCGAATTGGTGTTTTGTTTGTTCCGTCTCCTGCGGTTTGTGCTGATGTCATTACATTTAATGTCATCATCAAAAAAGATAGAACTATTAGTCTTTTCATAGGGCATTAAGTATATTTTAACATCGCAAAGTTATTGTCCAAAACTTTAATCTCCAAAAATTTCGATTTATATTTATTTTTAATATATACCTAATAATCAATGATTTAATTTCTAAAAATCTATATTCTGTCTGAGCCATCTCAGAAAAACTTTAATCTCCCCCCTCTCTTGATAGAATTTTAGCTTAATTTAAGCAGACGCCGTATATATGTGCCAAGGTTTGTTTCGTAATGTCCTATACCAAGTTTTTTTCGTATTATACTACTAAGATTTATATGTCCGGGTCGATTGATATATCTTCCAACTTCTTTTCCTCTCAGCCCAAGCGCATATAGGCATACATAATTGATTTCATCCTTGCTTAGGTTGTGATCTTCAAGATACTTGATAAACGATGGATGTGATGCGCCAAAAGCTTCGCGGTTTGAATTCATAAATTCTTCGGTATTTTCTATCTGCTTCTTCAAGAGGCTCTCATATTTCATTTTTCCTTCTCCGAAGTCTGTAATATAAGCTGTTAATATCGAATTCAGCGTATCTATACGACTTCTAATTACCGTTTTAATATCAGGTGTCATGCCTTCCATAGATTCAAGTATAGTCTTTAATCTTTCAATTTCATTTTCAAGACGTTCGTTTTCGAGTTCGGCATTGATAGTCTTCTGCATCATCAGATCTTGTTTGATTTTTTTTATTACTGTCCGCTAAACTTTAGGGAAGATTAGAAAAATAGGGCTGATT
>CAZETN010000016.1:0-12645 GCA_964514475.1 uncultured Bacteroides sp. | reverse complement strand
GTACATTTTGTTTGGCAGTTTCCGAAAATGTCGTACATTTGTGCATATTTATTATCCGATTATGACTCGTTTTTACGCATACGCCTATTCGTTTTATTTTTATTCGATTGAATAGAAAGCGGGGCGCACGCATATTTGTCATCAATCGACACCACTTGACCGACATCCCGCTTTCGAACATTTCGCGAAAGCGGTTTTTTTATTCCTTGCCACTCGGCATATGTCTCATTGTAAATATGACTGAAACCGGAAACAACGAAAGTCAGCCGCTGCGCGTAGCCATACAGGGCATCGCAGGGTGCTTCCACGATGCCGCCGCCCGTCAATTCTTTGCCCCGCGAAGAGTGACACCGGTTGAGTGCGAAACCTTTGCCGCCATGTTCGCCCGCCTCGCCGAAGACCCGTCGCTGTCAGCCGTGATGGCTATCGACAATACCATCGCCGGCAGCATTCTGCCTAACCACGAGCTATTGCGCCGCTCCTCCCTTTCCATAACCGGCGAATACAAAATGCGTATCTCGCATGTGTTATGCGCGCTGCCGGGACAGAAACTCGAGGATATACGCGAGGTCCACTCGCATCCTATGGCCCTGATGCAGTGCGAGGAGTTTCTGCTGAGCCACCGGAACATGCGTATGGTAGAGGATTTTGACACCGCCGGTGCAGCCAGAAACATCGCCACGGAAGCACGGCGGGGAGCGGGCGCCGTGTGCGGCGAATTTGCCGCCAGGCTATACGGGCTCGAAATTCTGCAGGCCGAAATCGAAACAAACAAGCACAACTATACACGCTTCCTTGCCCTTGCACACGGCGGGGTACCCGACCGTATGGTAGACAAGGCATCTGTGGTTTTTACCCTTCCCCACAACAAGGGTGCGCTCTCGAGCGTTCTTGCAATACTGTCGTTCTACGACATCAACCTGAGTAAAATACAGTCACTGCCGATAATAGGACGCGAATGGGAATACCGTTTTTACGTTGACCTCACCTTCGACGACGTCCAGCGTTACCGTCTGGCTCTGGATGCCATACGGCCTCTGCTGAGCGAATTCCGCGTGCTTGGCGAATATACCGAACAAAAAACAGAAATCCAAAATGAATAACCCGCAGACAATCCGCCCCGCCGACCGTCTGGCCACCGTCGGCGAATACTATCTGCAACGCAAGATGAAAGAGGTCGCCGAACTGAATGCCCGCGGCCTCGACATCGTGTCGCTTGGAATCGGCGGTCCCGACATGTCGCCCCCCTCCGAGGCTGTTGATGCCCTGTGTGAGTCGGCACGACGGCCAGACACACACTCATACCAGTTAGGCATAGGCACGTACGAGCTGCGCTGCGCCTTTGCCGCCTGGTACCGACGGTATTATGACGTCGAACTTGACCCGGCAAGCGAAATCCTGCCCCTGACCGGCTCGAAGGAAGGCATTACATTTATATCGCTTGCCTTTCTCAATCCCGGTGACAAGGTACTTGTCCCCGACCCCGGCTATCCCACATATACTTCGGTAAGCCGCCTCGTCGGCGCCGAAACAGTCAAGTATCCCCTTGCCGAGAACCGGGGGTGGCAGCCCGATTTCGACGCCATCGAACGCTCCGGCCTCGACGGTATCAGGATGATGTGGCTCAACTACCCGCATATGCCCACTGGTGCAAAGGCAAGCCGCGACACCTTCAGACGCGCCGTCGATTTCGGACGCCGTCACGGAATCCTTGTCATCAACGACAATCCGTACTCGTTCATCCTCAACCGCGAACCCATGAGCATTCTCTCCGTCGATGGGGCGCGCGACACCGCCATCGAGCTGAACTCTTTGTCAAAGGCGCACAACATGGCCGGATGGCGTATGGGCATGGTGGCCGCCAACCCCGAGTTCACCTCGTGGATTCTCAAAGTCAAGAGCAACATAGACTCAGGGCAGTTCCGCCCCGTCATGGACGCCGCGGCCCGTGCCCTCTCGATGGGTGACGAATGGTTCGGCACACTCAACGCCGAATACGGTCGACGACGGCATGCGGCCGAAAAAGTGATGGAAGCCATGCATGTGACCTTCGACCCCACGCAGTCCGGACTTTTTCTATGGGGCCGAATTCCCGAACATGAAGCCAGCGGCGAGGCACTTGCCGACCGCATCCTTGCTGACGCCCGCGTCTTCATAACCCCCGGCTTCATCTTCGGAAACAACGGCGACCGCTATGTGCGCATAAGCCTCTGCGCACCCGTCGAAAAGCTTGAGGAGGCCGCCAGACGCATCTCAACGACAAATCAGCAGGTATCAAAATCAGTTTAACATCAAGTAAATCCGGATATGTATTCAATACATTCGGCATACTTGACAAAAAATACAAACAGCCATGAGTGAAATGACAATGCCGGGACTGGAGCCGATTGCCGGTTCCGCCCGCCCGATAATCATAGCCGGACCATGCTCGGCGGAGTCCGAGGAACAGGTGCTCGAAACAGCCCGTGGCCTCAGACAGGCCGGCATCAGCATTTTCCGTGCCGGAATATGGAAGCCCCGCACCCGGCCTGGAGGCTTCGAAGGCGTAGGAGTGGTAGGGCTTCCCTGGCTGAGACGTGTCAAGGAAGAGACAGGAATGCTCACCGCCACCGAGATAGCCAACCGCTGCCATGCCGAGGCCGCCATAGATGCGGGTATCGACATACTGTGGATAGGCGCCCGCACCTCGGCGAACCCCTTTGCCATGCAGGAAGTGGCCGATGTACTCAACGAGCGGGGCTTCAAGGGCCCCGTACTGGTCAAAAATCCGGTAAATCCCGACCTTGATCTGTGGATAGGCGCTCTGCAGCGTCTGTACAATGCCGGCATACGCAGACTCGGTGCCATACACCGAGGCTTCACGGCGTACGGACAGCACATCTACCGCAACCTGCCGCAGTGGCACATTGCCCTCGAGTTACGGCGACGGCTGCCCGAATTGCCCATCATTACGGACCCCAGCCACATCGGCGGCAAACGCGAGATGGTGGCGTCACTGTCCCAACAGGCACTCGACATGGGCTTCGACGGCCTTATAATCGAAAGCCACTGCAACCCGGACTGCGCCTGGAGCGACGCCGCCCAGCAGATTACGCCCGACGTACTGCAGCTGATACTCAGCACTCTGGTACTACGCGAGCAGACCGAGTCCACCGAAAATCTGGCCATGATGCGCCGCGAAATCGACCGCATCGACAACGAGTTGCTCGAAGTGCTGAGCCGGCGCATGCGAGTATGCCGCGAAATCGGCCGCTACAAAAAAGAGCACTCGATGCCCGTGGTACAGGCAAAGCGCTACGGCGACATCATGACCTACCGCGTCAATATGGCCGTCGACCTGCATATGGGCGCCGAATTCATGCGCACAGTCCTTTCGGCCGTCCACGAGGAATCGGTTCGTCAGCAAATCAACATCCTCAACGGCGACGATATAAAAGAATAGTTCCATTTAAGTATGTTTTCAATTGACCGAAATGAAGATATTAATACTTGGAGCCGGCAAGATGGGCTCATTCTTCAGCGACCTGCTCTCGTTTGACCACCAGGTCGCCGTATACGACCCCGACCCTGCGCGGTTGCGGTTCACATATAATGTCGAACGGTTCAGCGACCTGAACAGCATCGACGTCTTCGCTCCACAGCTTGTCATCAACGCGGCAACGGTAAAATACACCGTCAGCGCATTCGAACAGGTGTTACCGCATGTGCCGCAGAACTGTATCCTCAGCGACATAGCCTCCGTAAAAACGGGCCTTCCCGAGTTTTATGCCGGCGCCGGACATCCGTTTGTATCGACACACCCCATGTTCGGACCAACCTTTGCCTCGCTCGGCAATCTTGCTGACGAGAACGCCATCGTCATAAAAGAGGGCGACCATCTGGGCCGAGTCTTTTTTCTGGACCTATACAGGCGTCTGCATCTGCATGTCGAGGAATACACCTTTGCCGAACACGACCTCACCATAGCCTACTCGCTCAGCATCCCCTTTGCCTCCACCCTGGCGTTCGGAGCGGTAATGAAGCATCAGGACGCCCCCGGCACAACGTTCAAACGACACATGGCAATCGCACGCGGGCTGATGAGCGAGGATGATTTTCTCCTCACCGAAATCCTTTTCAACCCCAACAGCGCTGCCCAGCTCGACGGCATCATAGACAAACTCACAAGGCTGAAACAGATAGTCGAGACCCGCGACACCGATGCCATGAAAGACTTCATCGACGCAGTCCGGCACAATATCGCCTGACACTCAGCCTTCCGCGCCGCCAACGCCTGCCGTGAAAAAACACGACGGGCGTTGCCGTTTGTAAAAAAAATCACTATATTTGCGGTATATACCGACGCAATATACAGGACAGCCGATACCGGACGGCTTAGACCGGGCTCTGTTCCGGGTCACACATCTGCGGCACAGCTATCCGCAGTCCGGAGAAACCGGCGCCGCCCCAAGCCTTATTTACGACCTTAAATCACTGTTTTTCAAACACAATTCAAATAAAACTATAATCCAATCCTAATTTTTCAATCATGAACATCTTTACATCGTTTAAGCGCGGCGCGCTTGCCTTGATGGTGGGTGCGTCATGCCTGCTGGCCAATGCCGCCACCGTTACTTTTGTCCACGACGGCATCATCTACAAATCGGGTACGACGGCCGCCAAGGCGACGCAGCTCACTGTCCAGAAACCGGGTACGACCCTCACCGACAAAACCCAGACTCCGCCTGCCCAATATAGCGGCGATATTGTCCTGCCGGCTACTATCGAACAAAACGGCACCACCTATACCGTTGTCGACGTCGCTGCCGCTTTCATGGGACAGCCCATTACATCGGTTGTACTCCCCGAAACGGTTACCGAAACCAAACGCGACTGTTTCGCCAACTGTACCAGTCTGACCAAAGTCACCCTTCCCAAGACACTCGTAACTCTGGGGCAGACCTCTTTTGCGGGATGTACCGCTCTCACCGAACTCATTATTCCCGGCAAAGTCACCGAGTTCACCCGACAGCAGATAAAAGGCTGCACGGGACTGCAGCGCCTTGTCTTCGAGGACGGCGAGACTCCGCTTAAAATCACATATGACGGCTTCGGACAGTCCTCGAACGGATCACTCCTGAACAGTTGCTGGGAGGTTCTCTCTTACGTTGAGCTCAACCGCGCCATCAACGAAAGCAGCCTGACCAACGCCTCCCAGCCCTTCCGCAACGCCAAATCGCTTACCACACTCGTCCTCGGCGGTCACTTCAACAAAATTCCCGCCGCCATGTGCCAGGGCAGCCGCAAACTCGCTTCCATAATCTTCAACAGCGAAGTCACCGATTTCGGAGCAAATGCCTTTGAACGCACCGCATTCAGCGAATTCACTTTTCCTGACGGCACCGAAACGATTCCTTCGTCTATATTCACCGACTGCCCCAACCTGGTCAAGGTCACACTGCCCTCTACAGTTACCTCTATCCAGGGCATGGCCTTCCAGCGCTCCGAGCTGAGCGAAATCAATTTCCCCGATAAACTTGCCTCAATCGCCACACTGGCATTCGAGAGCACACGCCTCGGCGGTGAACTCTCGCTGCCCGCTTCGCTTACTACCCTGGGCACTCAGGCATTTGCAAACAACAGCGCCATTACCTCAGTAAACATCAATGCCGCCCTGCGCGACTTCGGCGACGGAGTTTTTGCCGGCTGTTCGAAATTGTCCGTCATCACCGCCCCCGCCGATGCCGAAAACTTCGCTACAGCCGAAAACGGAGCCATGCTTACTTCGAAGGACGGCAAGATACTGTACATGGTGGCCCCCGGCGCCAAACTGACAGAACTCGCCGGCGACTTCACCGAAGTCAAGGCACGCGCAGCCTATAAGAAAACCGATCTCGCCAAAATATCGTTACCCGCCTGCGTACAGTGGGGCGACCGCGCCTTCATGGGCACCGGCATCACCGAACTCGCCGTGCGTGGCACCGTAGGCCGCAACGTGGCGGCCGAATGCACCGGTCTGGAGACACTGAGTATCGACTCCGACGAGGTTCCCGAGGGCATTGCTCTTGGCGCCACCGCACTTACCGAAGTCACCCTGCTACAGCCCGTCACAACCGTCAAGGCACATGCATTCGAGGGTTGCACAGCCCTCAAGGAAGTAGACCTGGGCAACATCCTCGCCATCATCGAGGCAGACGCCTTCCTCAACAGCGGCATAAAGAGCATCACTGTCGGCGCCGCACGTCCCGCCGCCATGTCCGACGGAGTATTCGACGAATCGTTCGCCGATGTAACCGCCCGCGTCCCCGCCGCCTATGCCGAGGCATACCGCAACGCCTCAGGCTGGAAGTTCCTCAACATCGTCGGTGACGAGAACGTCGCCGCCGGTCCCTCCGACATGGGTATGCCGGCAGGCATCTACTTCGCAGGCACCGACGGTCATATCTACGGCACCTACGACAAAGACCGTACCGAATTCACCCGCTACGATGTCGGCGGCGTGGAGCACACATTCCAGCTGCGCGAGTTCAAGAACCGTATCTACGGTGCATCGGCAGGTAAAAAATTCTGGTACAGCGCCACTGCCGCAACCGAGGGCGACGGCAAACTGTTTTACATCTCGCAGATAGGCGGACAGGTATTCAAGGCCGTAGTTCTTGACAATGCCGGCAACAACGCCTACATGGACCCGACATCGATTGACGTATACGGCGACATGCTGTATGTCAATGACCGCAACGTCTGCATCCGCAAAATACCTGCCGACGCCATCTCGCTGCCTCAGGACTATCCCTCGTGGATGGAGAACAACTGGATGGGTTGGTACGGCAACGGCTGGTCGTACGGTTGCATCAAGGCCGGATGGGCAATCACTCAGGGCGAAAACGACAAAGGCGAGGCTGTACCCGAATACTGGGTCGGCATGAAGTATAACGGCGAGGGTATCTACCGTTTCAAAGATTCCGACATAGGCGTCAGCGGCAAAGCCGGCGAAAAACCACAGGACGCGTCGTACCTCAATGGCGTCGCCCCGATTTTCACCACCTTCTACATCGACGAGCCCAACGCTCAGATGTACATATACCTCGAAAAAGCCGGCAGTGCCGAAAACAAATGGATACGCGCGGGCCTGTACCGTATCTCGCTTGCCGACCTGCAGGAATTCGGCGAAAACAGTGACGTAGAGGAACTCCGCTCCAAACTGCAGCTCATCGACGGTTCGCCGGTGAAGTACGAGGGCAACGCCACCAACGAGCACGTAGGCATATCGCAGTTCTGCGCCGACGAGGATGGCAAATACCTTTACTGGTGCTATCGTGCTCCCACGGCCGAAGAAGCCGAAGCACAGCAGTCTCAGAACTTCGAAACGCAGCTCAAGGGCAAATACTGGTGGGCCGAGGACTTTGACGTCACCAATCCTCTGCACCAGACGGGCATCAAACGTATCAAACTCGGTGAGGATACACCCGAAGTCGAAATGGTAATTCCCGGTGCCGAAGGCTATGGCGTGGTTCCTGTCCGCTTCGAAGGCTCAAGCAAGCCCGCAGGCGTCAGCGACATCACCGCCGACCGCGCCGACCTGCCCCTGACCATCACCGCCGAGGCTATCACCGCCAACAGCGATGCCGTTGTCGTTGTATATGACATGACCGGCGCCGCCCGTATAAGCACGGCTCTCCGTGCCGGACAGAGCATCAACATCAGCCATCTCGGCTCTGGCGCATACATAGCCACCGCCAACGGCGCAGCCACCAAGTTCGTCCGCTAAACGTATCATTCCGCATTCCGGAAAATCAGCACCCGGAGGGCCCGTACGGGCCCTCCGGGTTTTTAACGTTTTTACATCAAATTTTGCATTATCCTTTAATTTTGTCATTTATAGCACAAAATCCGTCCACTTTGTTGCACACTTTGCAAAATTGTTGTACCTTTGCAGCGGTTTAACAAGGTACAATTTCTAAAGGTTTTTATATTTTGCTCTGCAGTAACCGGAATGCTGCCTCTTTCAGATTTCACACCTTTATCTTCACAACATAATTTTCTCCTCCTCGCCCATCATATCACCGTGCGTATATCCTTTGTTGTCACGGATTAGAATTTACGGGTCACTCCAGGAATTCTATCGGCTGATTTCAATCTTCTGTACAAGCATCCGTCCACAATCCCACAGACCGACAGCCGGTTAGGCCGGTCAGCAACGCCCCTCCCTGCAAAAATCGTTCCTATACACCCCGCACGGCGATGTCAGAACTCTGCCGTCCGTTTATCGCTATTGGCTTTCTCCGCCTGATTTCGGCCAACCATTCCAGACCGGGCACCGGGCAATTTACAGACCATACTTCAAGAATCGCATTTTCTGTTCCCAGACCATCAATATCCTCAGACAATCATTATCTGAACTTTTATTTACACTTATTATGAAAACAATGTCCAACACGACCGTACGTCATCTTTTCGCTGCGGTTGTGACGTTCGCTTTTCTTGCGATTTCGGCACGCGGTCAAAGTGCCGACCCCTACGACAAAACATACGACTGGATTGATTCTAACGGTCAGACACACACCTCGCCATTGCTTGAGACAGCTACCGTCACCGAGCAGATGAAAGCGTTGATTGCCGTTGTGTATGCCGACAAAACAATCCCCGGGCAACAATATCTGCTCGGCGACGCCGGCGGCACAAAGGATGCAATAGGATACTCCATCGAAAAAGGCCATCTGATTTCGTCCAACTCGCAATTGTACGCCAACTACGAACAGTATTCGCCGTTTCTGCAAAATCTCGAATTCACCCCAAAGGGTTCCTTCTTCCACTATTACGCCGCCGATGTCACCCCCGACACACACGGGATGACTGTTCTGCTGGTAGAGATGTCCGATGACTATCAGGCCACTCAGGATACCGACGAGGCTCAGCTGTGGAAGCACATCAAATCCATCACCCTGCTGGCTGCCGACCACCGTCACTACATGGACACCGGGTCAAAGCTTACCAGCGGATACCTTGTCAACATCAACCGTCCCCTCAACAAATTCTTTCTGGCAGTAAAAGGCGACAAAATGTCAGGCCACGCCGACTACGCCCCTTTTTACGAAGGGTACGAACAGATTTCGCCCATTGACGAAAGCGGCTCCACAGGCCACGAGTATGTTGAAAACGCATACGACACGATGGTACGCGGCAACAAATTCCCCGCCGACCACAACTGCGCGTCGGTTTTCGCCAAAGGACATTCGATGATGATGTTCAGCAAAGAGAACACCACCAATATACAGGCCAATATGCTGGTATACATTCCGGACGGACGTCTGATCGGCGCCGGCACCAACGGCAACTACAACTTCTATATCAACAACAGCGCCAACGGTGACTTGCGTCCCTATTTCTTTATTCCGACCCTGACGCTTGAAGCCGAATACAAGGATGTGGATTTAAGCCACGTGGCCACTGTACGCAATTCGTGGACCTCGTCCATAAAGAGCATCACCAATGACAGCGAGACCGAGCGCTTCAGACTGTTGCGCAGTTACGACGGTGTAACCTGGTCAGAGGTTGCGGCTGACGACATCACCGCCGTAATCACTCCCGGCGCCGTCAAGGACGGCACGACAGGCCACATCACCAACAATGGCGCTACCGTCGAAGTAGAGGTGCGCGAAATGCAGTACCCCCAGTCGCACACTGTCTATTATCGCGTATACGACCGGATCGAGGGCACCGGTTTCGACGAGACAGAGAGCAATATCGCGGAAGTTGTTATACCCGGTTACGAAATCACCAATCCCACACTCAACATCGAACTGACGCACAAGTCAGTTTTTGACAAGCGCAAACAGATAAACCGCTATACGAACTCTGTGGATTTCGAGCTGTCGCCCCTTGACAAGGACGGCATCAAAAACGAGAATATCAGCGACGAAACCGGTGTTCTCAATCTTGAACTCCGGCGCTTCAAGAACGCACGTCTGTCGGTCAGCGAGGACAACTTTGCCAAAGACAAAGGCACTCTTGTAGCTAATGTCCGCATCGAGCGCACATCGGCACAAGGCACATCATGCTCCTATACCGTCTCCGTTACCGACGCGGCATCCGGAGCCGAGACCTACACCGCGGAGCTTGTTGCCGACGGTGGCGAGCAGCTTCATATTGAAAATCATGCCGCCGGTGGCGAGACCTGGGGCTCTTTCACCGATGTCTTCGATTACGACATCAAAGCCGCCGACAAGGCCGACGGTTCTACGTACAGCTACCGTCTTTTCGCCCTTGACGCAGTCAATGTAGTAAAGGAGGACGGCACTCAGACAAACGAAATCAGATCTAACGTGCCCATGGCAGCCATGCCCCGCATGGAGCACGGTACGCGTTTCACCGACTACAGCCTCGACGAAATCAGCCACGATACGGAGCCCTCTCTGGCCCCATCTGTTCCACAGGCCGTATTCACCCCCATGTCTCAGGCCGACGGCCTCGACCTGTGCTTCATCGAATACGTCGACAACAGCAATCCGGTTGCGATAGCCGCCAAAACAGCCCAGGGCATCTGGACGCTAAACACTCCTGACGGCGCCGAGACATCGATGGCGGCCGGAGCAGCCGGCAGCCTCGCCATCCGGGTCGATGACATGACCATGGGCCACGAAACCGTCATGACAATCCAGAACGGCACAAACACTTACGGTACTCCGCGACGTCTGATGCCATATCTTCCTGTTGTCAACGTATCCAATTTCAGACTCCGTTACAACCGCACCCTCATGCAGTACGAGACCTATGCCCGCCTCACTGTCGACCTTGACAAGAGCGCCGAAGATAATTTCCTCAGCCACGGTTACGGAGTCTGGCACCGCGAAAATCTTGTAAAGCTCCTCAATAAAGAAGAAATTACCGACATGCGCCACCACAAGCATTACGGCAACGTCGAAGACTTCAGCTTCGGATACGAGACCGAACCCGGCAACAACTTCGGCGTATACACCTCGGACACTTTCGAGGGCGGCATCATCACCAACGGCGAAGCCAACGCCTACATCGAAGACATACGCAAGACAGCACAGGGCACTCCCTCGAACCCCTACGCACTCTGGTATCGCGTACGCTATTACGCTCAGTATGTAAATCCCGAACAGTCCACCGACAATGACGGCAATGCGGCTCCGCGATATGTTGTGGTAGAGCATCATGCCGGCGCGCGCGAAGAAGGCAACGACCACACCACCGGCATAGACGGGGTGCAGACCACGGACAACGGCATCTACCCCCTTTATACATCTGATACTGTCAATATCGCCGGTGCAGGCGCCGTATGTGTGTTCAACATGCAGGGCAATATGGTGGCCACCCTGCCAGACAACGACGCGGACACCCGCACACTTAGCCTGGGTCACCTGCCTGCCGGCATATATATCGTCACCCTTGACGGCGTACCATACAAGGTGACACGCCACTGACCGTTCTGACATCATCCACATACCCTCCGTGGCAGTGCGGCGATACTCCGGTATTGCCGCACTGCCTTTTTCTTATGTCGTGACATCCTTATAGGCTAAATCGTTATTTTTCGTGACGTCAGACAGCACATGATGAGTGCGATAAGGCGTAAAAAATGGCATTATGACAGCGTTTGGACTAAAAATAAGTTAAAGAAATGCAATTTTATTTGTTTGTGCTAATTTTTTTAACTAATATTGCAGTACCATATCTACGCTGCATTTACCTTAATACAATCAAATCCTCCACCTGATGTACGGAGTTCCACACTCCGCATTATTTAACCTTAATCAACAATTGTCGCAATGTCGCGAGTATCCGATTATTTACGTATATTGTCAGCAGCAGTCCTTCTGACAATAACAGGCGCGCAGGCATATGCCGACGCCACCGCTCCACGCCGCGAACTGCGGTCGGCATGGGTTACGACGGCATGGGCACTCGACTGGCCCTCGAACAAAACAAGTCAGGCAACCCAACAGGCCGAAGCTATCACCATCCTTGACAATCTGAAGGCTATGGGCGCCAACTGTGTTTACTTTCAGGTAAGGTCGATGAATGACCGCTATTACAACCGGACAAGTTACAGCATCAACGGAACGAACTACGCAGTCTACAACGAAAAACGCAGTTCGTATCTGGCCGGCGACTGGGATGCCCTGGAGTACTGGCTTGACGCCGCTCATGCACGCGGAATGGAACTGTATGCCTGGATAAACCCTTACCGCGTGGCCAGCACGCAGAGCGCATACGACGCACAGGGCCTGCCCGACAGCATGAAGAGCTGGATTATTAAATCAAAGACAAGCGCAGACAACGCGGCAGGTTACACCGACATCTGGATTTACAATCCGGCGCTGGTGCAGACAACATCGCGTATACGCAACATATGCATGGTACTCGCCGGCAATTACGATATCGACGGAATTGTTTTCGACGACTACTTTTACCCTGACCGCATCAGCATCGACGACAACAACAACGCATCGCCCGACCAGGCCCAGTATGACAGCTACCGCTCGGGCGGCGGAAGTCTGTCAAAGGCCGACTGGCGACGTAAAAACATCAACGACATGGTTAAGACTGTCAACGATGCGATACATTCGGTCAAACCCTGGGTCAAATTCGGCATCAGCCCGGCCGGAGTGGCCTACAAGGGTCTGGCCAACTTCAGCGACG
>CAZETN010000015.1:0-12712 GCA_964514475.1 uncultured Bacteroides sp. | reverse complement strand
AATACCGCTTATCACACGCATGAATACGGCGGGACGGGGTTGCCCGTTCCGCCGGCAAGGATGGCGATTTTGCCTTTCTCAAGAGCGGCTATGGCGCTGCGGCTGCTGTAATAGCTGCCTATGGGATACATGTTGAGGGCCGTGAACACCTCGACGGGAGCGCCTACGCTTTCGAGGCCCGAACGCAGGGCAAGCGAGTTGATGACGGTGGCAAGCATGCCCATCTGGTCGCCGGTGACACGGTCAAAGCCGCGGTCCACGCCGCCAAGGCCGCGGAAAATGTTTCCGCCTCCTATGACGATGGCTATTTCGATGCCGCGGTCGGCCACGGCCTTGATCTGACGCGCATAGCTCAGCAGCCGTTCGGTGTCGATGCCGTGACCGGCGCCTCCGGCAAGGCTTTCGCCGCTAAGTTTAAGCAGTATTCTCTTATATCGGTTCGTTTCCATGACTGTGGTTCGGATAGATTACATTTTTCGCAAATGTAACAAATTTTTTTCTACTACCTGCATTTTTATGCCTTATTTCTCTCGGTCACCGTAACAAAACACATGCTTCCGGCTCCCAGGCTACCCGCTTATGGAAAATATATGGTAACTTTGTGTAACCAATGCAATTGCCATGAAACACATCATTTACCGTATTCTCGCCACAATCCTGGTGAGTATGCTGCAGGCCGTCGCCGGTTATGGAGGGCGCCTGCCGGGGTTTGCCGACAGTCCGTACTTCGGCGAGCAGATTATGGAGTTCACCTATGCGCCGGGCGTACGCGTCACGGTCAACGCGCCGTCGGTTACTGCCTTCGACCCGGCCCTCCCTACCCGACTTGAACTGTATGCGCTACCCAACGGCAACACTACGGAGTGGACCGCGGGCAAACTGCCGGCACAGGGCGACGACTGGCATTACCATATACAGCATATAGCCGCACAGACACGCTTTGTCCGCGAAAAGGACCGCGCCTGCAATTTTGTCACCGTATATCTCGAGGCCGAAAGTCTGAGCTGGGGTGCCTGGCGGCGCGCCGAACCGGGACGCGACACCGTAATACGCTGCATTGTCGACTCGCTTGTGGCGGTGTTCGCGCCCTGGCATCCGTACGTGGGGCTGAACAGCCACAGCGGAGGCGGCAACTTCATATTCGGATTTATGGATGCCTCCGCCGAAATTCCGGCATATGTCCGGCACATATCGTTTCTGGACAGCAACTACGCCTGGGAGGACATCCGCTATGGGGACAAGCTGTGCCGATGGCTGGAGGCGTCGCCGGACAATACATTGTTCGTGGCCTGTTACGACGATGCCAGGGCCCGTTACAACGGCAAGCCTTTTGTATCGCGCAAGAGCGGCACATTCTACCGTACGGCGCGGATGCGCGACTGCTTGCGTAAAAACCTGAAGGGTGCCGTCTGGAACAAGTGTGTCACCGACAGCGTCGTCCGGTACACCGCCGACGGCCGCCGCATACAGTTCTACATGCGCAAAAATCCCGAGCGCCGGATCTACCACACTGTCCTTGTCGAGCGCAACGGCTTCGTGCAGTCGGTATTTGCCGGCACACAGCACGAGGGCGACGGCTACAGCATGATGGGAGCCCGCGCCTACGACGGACTGCGTCAGGATTCGGTCGTACTTCCGTCGTTTGCCGGTTTCGGGCCACGGCGTGCCCACGCCACCGCCGGCTCGGATTTCGTGGCCCGCACCCTCGGTATGCCCGTGGCTGAGCGCGAGGAGCTTGTATACCGCGAAATTACCGGCGGCAATGTCCCCGACGCCATACGCCGTCCAGTCTGCATAACCGATACGCTGTCCGACGCTGAGGGGACGATGCACAGCGTAACTCTGTGCGTGCTGCCCGATATCCTGGCCGTGGGCTCCGACGACGATTTCGTGCGCATGCCCATGCTGCCGCGCACGGCCCAGCGTATCGCCGACTTTTTCGGCGCATCGCTGCCCACACCGCGTCTCTCCGACCTGATTCACCGGCACAGCGTGCTGAAGATGCAGCCCCACCCCATGACTCCCGACTCGACCATGACCACCGTCGCCGTGTTCGCCCGTCAGGACTCGGCTGTAAACGCTGCCTTCGGCGCCCCGCTCGGAACGCTTGTCGCCGGGCACAAAAAGGACATTGTAATCACGAACCGCATCGCCATGCAACCCGACCGCGTGTTCATCTACGGATGGCACTATCCCGACGGGCGACCCATACAGCCGCTTAGCGGAGTACACGGCATCGGGTACGTCGACTACAGCCACGGCGTGCGGCTTATTTCGGACCGTATCCTTGTCGACGGCCGTCCCGCCTCGTTGCGGCAGGTACTGGCCGACTCCGTACTCTACCGGCTGCTCAGCGACGAGGACGTCCCGATGTCCGAACCTCGCTACAGGCTGTAACATGCCGTACGCCACACCCCCTGCCCCGGTTTTGCATAAATATCAGTGAGGTAATGCATTCGTGAGACATTTTTTTGTTTTTTAAGATTTGTTTTCATACCTTTGGGGAGTAGGCACCCCACAGTGCAGTCCTCCCCTGCCCCTGTCGCGCCGTCGTCGTGACAGTCTGTCAGCCGGCATCAGGTTTTACAATAACTAAGGAAACATCATTTATCATATTTTTATCTTCGCTTATGAAAAAAGCTTTACAATTTGCCGGAGTGACCATGTGCGCTCTGGCTATGGCCGTACCGGCATGGGCGCGCCAGCTCAGTCCCGAGGAGGCTCTTGAACGCGTCGCCGCCGACAATGGCACCTCGGCCGTCATCAAGAAAAAGGCCGCGGCCTCGGCCGGCCTCAGCCTGGTTTACCGCGCCGACGCTCCCGCAAAGGCCGACCTGCCCATGGTTTATGTCTTCAGCGGCAAAAATTCGTTTGTGGTGACATCGGCCGACGACGAGTTCCCCGCCGTCCTCGGTTACGGCGACAACGGCGATTTCGATGCCGACAACATGCCTCCCCAGCTCAAATGGTGGCTCGGCGAATACGCCCGCGAGATGGAATACTATCTTGACCACAAGCCTGAAACCACAGCCTCGGATACACGCGCCATAGCCCGCATCGCCCCCGAAATGCCGGCAATCAGCCCCATGGTGAAGACTCTGTGGGACCAGGACGCCCCGTACAACAGGCTCAGCCCTACCCTGAAGCTTACCAATTCGACAACAACCTACGAGACGGTGACAGGCTGCGTGGCCACGGCCATGGCGCAGGTGATGAAGTACCACAACTGGCCCGACGTGGGCGTAGGCAGCCACTCGTACACATGGCAGCCTTACTCGAATGCCGTAGCCCAGACCCTCAGCTGCGACTTATCGGCCATGAAATTCGACTGGGACAACATGCTCGACGTATACGGCAGCAGCTACACCGATGCCCAGGGCGACGCCGTGGCCCAGCTCATGTACGCCTGCGGTGTCTCCCTCGACATGAACTACGACGCCGCCCAGAACGGCGGCAGCGGCGCCGTGACAGCCGAAATAGCCTCCGCGCTGGTCAAATACTTCAAATACAGCCGTTCGGCATTCTACGCCACCCGCGACCTCTACAGCTATGACGAATGGGAGAACCTGATTTACAACGAACTCAAGGAAAAACGCCCTGTCGTACTTAACGGACGCGGCACCGGCGGCGGCCACGCTTTTGTCTGCGACGGATATGCCGGCGACCACTACTTCCACATCAACTGGGGCTGGAGCGGCTCGTCAAACGGTAACTTCCTGCTCTGCCGTCTCAGTCCCGACGACCTCGGTATAGGCGGCGGCGCCGGCGGCTTCAACAGCAACCAGGGCGCAATCTGCGGCATCCGGCCCGTCAGGGACGGAAACGACACCGGCGAGCTCGAGGACGCCTTCATCGGTTTCACCGGCGACCTCTCGTACAGCGGCACCTCCTATGCAGTATCCGGAAACGGCCTCTTCTACAATATGAACCGCACCGCAACCTTCAGCGGCTCGTACGGCTCGATTTTCGAGAACTTCGCAACCGGTGAAAATGTACTCGAGGTGAAAACCCAAACTGTAACCAATCTCCAACCCAGCTATGGTTACCGCACTTATCGCATCGCGTCTTCGACCCTTCCCCCCGACGGCACTTACAAGGTTTACCCCGCGTACTGGCTCAGCACGGATACCAAAGCGCGCAAAATGCGCCATGGCGGCGGCAAGGTATATTATCTGGTAATCAGGATTGCCAACGGACAGATGTCATCGATTTCAGTACCCGACATCTCGGACGAGGATCCCGACCTGATTGCCCTGTTCTGCACTGCCGGAAAGGTTAAGCTGGGCAGCGCCGCCACATTCAGCTCGGCTATCGCAAACACTTCGGAAAATACCGACTACTACGGCAACCTTACCATCCACTTCGCCCCCAAAGGCAGCAGCAGCGAGGTTGCCAGCGACGAGTTCAGCTTCGACCTCCCCGCCGGACTTACCCTCCCCTACTCTTACGCCCGTACCTTTACCGGTGTTTCGACAGGCGAGTACGAGGCCTGGTTCACCGACCGCAACGGCCGCGTTATCTCGAACCGCTACCCCTTCACCATCGAAGAGGCTACGTCGACAAGCACGGCAACATATGAACTGGTTTCTATATCGCCGGTACAGTTCCTCCCCAACGTAAAGACTACCGTCCAGCCTATACTCCGTAACAACAGTTCGTCCGACGCATATTGGTCGAACTTTATCTACACCTACACCGACCAGGCAGATCCCACGAATGTCGTACAGACCGAAGTCGGCTATTACCGTCCTCTTGATGCCGGATATAACTATCGGCTCAACACGTACGATATCACCTTTACAAAGCCCGGTGTATATACGTTTACTGTTACCCGCGAGAAGTTCAATTACTCTGGCTCATTGACGAAAGTAGGTCAGGATGTGCTTCCGGGCGAGGTCGAGGTCATTGTAGGTTCTACCGTGAAGAGCGTGACTCTGAGCGAGACAGCCGTAAATCTCAAGGTAAGCGACACCAAGAGCCTCGTGGCTACTGTTCTTCCGGAGGACGCAGCTCACCGCGAGTTGTTCTGGACTTCGTCGGCTCCGGATGTCGTGACCGTCGATGACAAGGGCAACCTCAAGGCCGTAGCCGAAGGTACCGCCAAGGTTTATGCCGCCACAGCCAACGGCACCCACTCGGTATGTGCCGTAACTGTAAGCAAGCGCACCGGAGCCGAGGACATCCTTGCCGACGACAGCGATGCCGTGACAGCCGTATACGACATCCGTGGTGTACGCGTCCTCACGCAGCCCCAGGCCGACGATATCAAGGCCCTGCCACGCGGCGCCTACATTGTTACCACTATCTCGGGAGCCGCCCACAAGGTAGTTCTCTGATAGACACTCCCTGAAACATTAAAACAGCCGGGGCGACGCATTTCCGTGTCACCCCGGCTGTTTATTTACATAACTTTGTCGTGTACCGTAACGGAGTTACGGCTGTTCAGGAGAGAAACAGCGGCATTGCCTGTGCCGCGATGGCCGCCAGCAGCAGTACGATGGGAGTCAGTATCATGGCCTTACTTGTTTTCGGGTTTGCTGTGATTGTACTCTCCACAGAACTGCAGGTCGGATGACTTGATATTGAAGCCTTGCGGAACGTTGCCGTAGACGCGCACGCTGAAGCCGTCGGCAATGATAGTGCGGATGTGCGGTGACGCGGGCAGGATGACTGTGGCGAACAGATTGGCGCCGCTGTCTATGGTGCATGTGATGCGTCGGATGACACGCTTGCCGTCTTTGGTGCTGCCGTTGTCCTCGTCGCTCTGCTCGAACAGTTTCAAGGTATTGGTGACCGTATATAGTCCGTCGTGGCTTTCGTTGTCGATTTCTGCCTCGTCGTACCACAGGTTGTCCATGACGATGGCCGATGAGTCGCTCTGCGGGTCGAAGACCACGTCCACAAAGAGCGGACCGCTGACAACCGGGTTGTCCAGTTCGAGGATGTTGCAGCCGGCTATGTCGGTGACGGTGGTGATGCCGGTGTAGCCCTTTATCGAGTCGACAGTCTCTATTTCGGTGTTTGCGTAGCGTCCGATGGCTCTGTCAAATAACAGGGGAAGCCCGATAACCATTGTCAGAAACATCATCAGCAGCAGGCCGATTATCATGTATGTTGTCTTTTTCATTGCTTTGCAGATTGTTAAGTTAAAAGGGTGGGGGACTTACTTGTTTTTGCCGAGCCAGGCCTCATATTCGGCGGAGAGCTGAGCGGGCGTCACGCCCAGCAGGCTCAGTTGGCTGAAGACGGACTCGAGGGTTTCGTTGCGGAAGGTGGCGGCGCGCTGGCGGTAGATGTCGTCGCGTGCCTGCGGCGAGACGAAGTAGCCGATGCCGCGTTTGTTGTAGATGATGCCTTGCTGGCTCAGCAGGTCGTATGATCGCATTACTGTATTGGGATTTACCTGAACCATGCCGGCGTATTCGCGTACCGACGGCAGCCGCTCGCCCGCCTCCGGGTTGCCCGCAAGTATGCCGTCGCAGATGCGGTCGGCTATCTGCAGGTATATGGCTTTGTTGTTGTCTATAATCATGATTGGCGGAGTAGGGGGGGGTTACCAGCGGAAGTTGAGGCCGTTTTCCTTGTTGCGGCAGTACGCTATCAGGTAGCAGAGCACAATGCCTATGCACGAATAGATAATCGACGAGTTTACCAGGGCATCCTCGAATCCTACCGACTCGGCCTCGGGTACCGCGGATATGGATTTAATGGTTTTGATCTGCGAAATCAGGACACCGACCATGACGATTGTCGAAATGGTCTGGAAGGCAAAGTACATTGCAATCATCTTTACCCAGGTGTTGCGGTACCATACCGAGCCCGCGAGCACAAACAGTGCCTGTGAGAATGCCACTGAACAGATCAGCATCGAGGCGTCGCGCAGCGGGATGTGCATGTCGCATACCGACATTATCCACTCGGGATGTGCGGCGAAGATATGCGAGGCGCCCAGACGCAGCCCTTCGGCTGCGGCGAACGATAACGCGGCGCCTGCCCAGCTGCCTGCGATCCATATCAGGAACCACACGAGCGATTTTTCGAACTGCGACGCCGGCACCATCAGGGTATTCTTGATGTCGGGACGCGCCATGCGGTTGTAGACGCGGCGGCCGCCCTCGAGCAGCATTATGCCGGCGAATATGCCCGAAAGGACGGCACCCGTAATGGCGTAGATGTCGAAGCTGTCGTGGCTGTCATAGGCTTTGAATCGGGTGACTACGGGAACCACCAGTTCGCAGGCAATCATGCCTAAAAGCATTATGGTGTAATAGCTGAGTATATAGCTGCGGTTTGTCTTGCAGTACAGGCGCAGGCAGCGGCCGAAACGCGCGCCGCTGAAGCGCTGACCTTTGAGGTCGAGTGTATATTCGCTCATATCAGTTTGTTTTCGGGGTGTTGAAGTACGTAGGTGAAGAGGAGTTCGAGGTTCACGTCAGTCATGTCGCCGTCGGTGTTGGGTACCATTACGGCGAAGCCGCCGGGGCTGGGTACCGCAATCAGGGCGTCGGTTACGACATCGCCGCTGACGTTGTCGTAGAACGACAGGCGGTCCTGGATGTCGCTGATGGTGCTGTCCAGCAGCACGCTGCGGTTGTTGATGATAAGGATGTGGTCAAGCAGCTGGTCAAGGTCGCGTACCTGATGGGTGGATATGACCACTGTCTGCTCGTCGGTTATGTGGCGCGACACCAGCAGACGGAAGGCGGCCTTGGCCTGTATGTCCAGTCCGTTGGTGGGCTCGTCCATCAGCAGCAGAGGGGTGCGCGCGGCGATGGCGAACGAAATCATCACCTTTTTGCGCTGTCCCATCGACAGAGCGTCCAGGTATCCCACTTTGCCGAGCATGAACTCTTTCAGGCAATCTTCAAAAATCTCGTGGCTGAATCCGGGATACATGGGGCCGTATGCCGATACGTAGCTGTCCACGTTCATGTGAGGGAGTACCAGTTCTTCGGGCACCAGGAACATGCGCTCAAGGACACCGGGCAGACGCCTGCCTGTCTCGTGACCCTCGAAGCGCACGCTTCCGCCGGTGGGGAACAACATTCCGGTAATCAGATACAACAGCGTGGACTTGCCTACGCCGTTGGGGCCCAGCAGGCCGTAGATGCCGCCGCGGTCGAGCTTCAGCGAGAAGCCGTCGAGCACATCGGCACCCTTGCGCGAGTAGGCGAATTTCAGATTATCAATCTCAATCATAACAAAATTTTGGAGGTTAAATTTTTCGGTTTTACAGGAAATGTCTACTACGATATTGGTGTATTAGTGTAGTAGTACACTGCAAAGGTAATGCAATTTTTTTAACCACCAAAGAATTTCGCAAAAAAATGCAGATTTTTTTTTGAAATGGGGCGCCGAAACCCCGGAGACCGCAGTCAACGGTTGTAGCAGATGGTATAAACCGCTCCGCCACAGGAGTAACTCTGCAGTCCGCGGCCGACGCCGGGAGTGATTCGGAAGACACGTGAATCGCGCAGGCTCCCCGGAGCCGCCGGGAGTATGAACAGTAGCTGTGGCGCGTCCAGACGGCGCAGGCCCTGCTCGGTGTAGCGGTCGCCGATGGCCACGAGACCGCGGTTGGCAAGCGGATCGGGTATGAAAGCGCGGGTAAAAGGGGTGCTCGGGATGTCCCAGGTGGGGGGCTGCTCCGGATATGCCACGCGGTATCCGGCGGAGGCACGGCGCACCACGCTCTGCCAGTTGGTGTATACGGGCCGGCGGAAGGCGCTGACGGCAATCAGAAAGGCGAGGGCGGCAACTGTACCGCCGACGGCCAGACGGCGCGATGTGGCGCGTTTGCCGACCGCGTCCAGTATCAATATTACGGTGAACAGCGACGGACAGGTGAGCTGGCGCGGCGATGTATATGTGACCGTCGCCATCAGCAGCGATGTCGCTATGGCCGTAAACATGACGACGTGCCGCAGGGTGAACCTCCATGCGGCCTTCCGGTTTGTCAGGAGCGCTCCCCCCCAGGCCATCGCTCCCCAGCATACGATGAGCCAGGGCAGGTCGGTGCCAAGGGCTGTCAGTTTGTGCGCCATGCCGCCCGTCTGCGCGGCATGGGCGAGGTTTCCGGGGGCGAAGGCGCATACCGCGGTTCCGGCAATAAGACACGCGGTATACTGCCACGGCATGCGCCGCAGCAGTGTCGCCGCTAAAAATCCGGCACAGAGCGGTACGCCGTAGCTCTCCTGCAGGCTACCTGTAAAGAAGGCGAGCACGCACACCCATACCGACACACGGCGCCGGCGCGTGGCGTAGAGCAGTCCCACTGCCGCGACGCCTGTCCACAGGTAGTTGACGGCGTACGAGACAAGCGTGAAAAGGGTAATGGCAGGCTGGGGGAGGCATATCAGCAGCATGGCCCACGTCAGAGCGCACATTGCTGCGTGCGGTCGCCGGCCGCCCGCCAGACGTACGGTCAGCAGCCACAACAGCGCGAACATCGTCGCGTTAAGGGCGCGGAAGCACCACAGCGGCATCAGGTTGAGGCAGGCCATGACAACGACGTGTACCGCCCAGCGGCCGTTGGTGGTAAGGTAGTGGCTGTTCTGCGTGGCTATACAGTCGGACAGCGAGCTCACGCGGTGTCCGTCGCCGCAGTGATGGGCGCTGTCCGTAAACATATAGCCCAGGTCGTCGCCGGTGTGCAGCGACAGACAGTCGGCGGCGAAGAATGTCACGGCTATCGCCGCCATCCACAGCCACGGATAACGGCGGCATATGCTACTGGTCATTGAAGAGCGTGCGCAGGTGAATGGTCTGTTGCGGCAGTCCGCGCCGGCGCGATATGATGCCCAGCCGGCGGTGTGTGTCAATCACCGAAGCCGGCCCTTCGGCCAGGGCGCGTTGCCATGCGGCCCGGCCGGCGGCGGTGTCAAGGCAGGTGAACACCAGGGTCTCGCAGTCGTGGCAGCCGTGAAATTCAGCGGGGTCCGTCACCAGAAACACTTTGCCCTCGCCCCCGTGTGTGCCCACTTCGCGGGCCAGACGCACCCAATGGCGCTCGCGGGTGACGACAATCTCCTGCGGGTGCAGGTGTACCAGCAGCCTGAATACCATCCGCCCGAGGCGAGCCTCGCTGCCGAAGATGCGGTTGATGTCGTGATAGGCATAATACGCGCATTTTTCAGGCAGAACCTCGCGCACAATCTCGTAGGCCCAGGGCGAGTGTACCCCGAACCCGCGGCTGCGGCGGTAAAGGAGGATGTTGCGGAGAAGTGTCAAGACAGTCGGTGTTTAGTGTTTGGGGCGGCCCGGGGTGGTGTTGCGCATGTACTGCAGCATCAGGGCGGCGCCGAGCAGCAGATATATCAGGGTGACGCATATGTAGGCCAGGGTGCCGGTGTAATGCAGCGAGTCGGGGTCGAAGGTCATTTCGACATGATGCCTGCCTGCCGGGACGCGCATGGCGCGCAGCACGTAGTTGACGCGGGCCAGCGGGGCGGGGTTGCCGTCGACGGTGGCCTTCCAGCCCCACGGGAACCATATTTCGCTGAAGACACAGATGCCGCCGTTGGCGGTGGTTACGTCGTAGGCCACGGTGTTGGGCGTATATCCGGTCATTATCACAGTGTCACCGGGCATTACCGACGGAGCCGAAGCGCCCAGCACCTCGCTGAAGCGGCGGTCGGCCACTGCCTCCACAGTGGGGTCGATGACACCCAGCGCGGCCATTTCGGCATCGGCGTTCCCGACATATGTCAGCTTGTGCGCCATCCATGCTGGACCGGCGGCGTAGGGGTTGGTGACGAGGCCGTCGGCGGTGATGAGATATTTGGTATTGAGCATGTCAAGCACGCGGTAGTCGGCGGCGAGGGCCTTGACGATGGGAGCGTCCTGAGGGTCATACTGAGCGGCTATCGAGTCGACGCGGACCTCGGGACTGTACTTGCCGCGCATGCCGAGTGCATGGCTCATCCGGCGCTCGATAAGGTCGTTGTAGCGGTTGAGTTTGGCTGCATGGTAGCCGCCCACCATGTGGTGATGGAACGAGCGGCGGGCGTCGCCGAAGGCCGTGAGGTCGGCGACACGGTAGTACGAAGTGTCACGGCTGATGGCCTTGTCGATGGCGTCGGCGGCCAACGGGTCGGCGATGGTGAACTCTTCGGCGGCGAAACTGTCGGCGCTGATGTAGCGTTTGTCAACGGTATACAGGTCGACAAGGACAATGGCGCCGACGAGTACGGCCCCTGCCCACGCCGCTATTTTTCGCGCCGCGGCCAGCCATACGGCACCGAAGCCGAGGGCGAGAATAAGCAGCGAGCGGGCCGCGTCGGCGCTCACCATCTGCAGGCGCAGCGATGCAACGTTGCCGATGGTTGTCTCGAAGGCTGCCTGTACCATCTGCGGCTGCTGTGACAACTGGATGCGGTACTGCGACAGTGCCTCGAGTTCGTTTTCGGTGAAGGGTTCGCCGAAGACACCCGGAGCAGCCCATGCCACCAGGGCCATCAGGAAGCACACGCCGAAAGCTACAAGCACCTGCACGCGGTAACGCTTCCAGCCGCCGTCGGCGGCCAGCAGCCGCTGCAGCGCCATCGCTCCAAGCAGAGGCAGGCACAGTGCGGCTATCACCAGCGCCGTCTCGGCCGCGCGGAATTTGTTGTACAGCGGCACATTGTAAATCATGAAGTCGGTGAGGGCCGGGAAGTGGTTGCCCATAGCCAGACAAACCGACAGTACGGTCGCGGCCAGCAGACCCCATTTTATAGGACCGCGCACTATCATGAGTCCCAGCAGGAAGAGCGCGCATACCAGGGCGCCCATATAGAACGGGCCGTTGGTCATCTCCTTGCCGCCGAAGTACTGGCCCATCTGCTGCATCAGCCCGAACATGTCCTGTGCGCCGTATGACGGGTCATCGCCGAAGGCTTCGGTGTCGGTGATGCTCAGAAAGCGGTTCTGGCCCTTTTCGGGACGGATGCTGGCACCACCCTTGATGTTTGGGATAAGCAGCGAGAACGACTCGGACGGTGTGTTGCTCCAGCCGCCGATTTCGGCCTTTGGCAGGCCGCCCGTGGGACGTTCCTGCGGAGTTTCGGCGCCCTCGCCTCCGGCCAGAGGGGTCAGCTCGGACTGTGAGCGCTTTGTCTCCTTTGAGTACTCGTATGTGTTGTACAGCGCCGGGGCGTTGGCGCCGACAGCGAGGGCGCCGGCAACCAGGCAGACACCGGTGGCGGCGAACCAGCGCTTAAGCTGTTTTTTGCGTATGTCCTGCACCAGGAACGTCAGCGACAGCAATCCCATCAGATAGGCCGAATAATAGCTTATCTGCGGATGGTTGGCGTTCAACTGCAGCATGGCGAACAGTCCCGTCAGGGCGGCCCCTCCCAGATAACGCCCGCGATAGGCGAGTATCATGGCACCGACTGTGGGGGGTACGTAGGTCAGCGTCACGAATTTCCATATATGGCCGGCTCCGATGATGATGACGAAGTACGACGACAGTCCCCACCCGACGGCGGCAATCAGCGCGTACCACCACTTCAGGTCAAGACAGTAGCACATTATCAGCATGCCGAACATCATCATGAACAGCAGATTGGACGGTGCCGGCAGCCCCAGCCCGTATACCGAGTTGAGCCACGTGAACAGTGAGTCGGACGGGTACGACGGAGAAATCTGGAAGGTGGGCATGCCCGAGAAGAGCGAGTTTGTCCACAATGCCTTTTCGCCTGTCAGTTCGGCGTATGCGCGTCCCTCCTCG
>CAZETN010000014.1:0-13013 GCA_964514475.1 uncultured Bacteroides sp. | reverse complement strand
CATCTTCATCTCCTCCTTGGTGTAACCGTTTTCTGTAAATACATCGATGTGCGGTATGACATTGAATTCCAGCTGGTGGGCGAATTTAGCTACGACAGGCTCCTTGCCGGCCGCGATGTCGCGGTGCTGCTGCTCGGGCTCGGCCATGGCGGCGGCTCCGGCGCCGGAGGCGGCCTGATAGGTGGACACGTGTACGCGGCGTATCGGCGACAGGTCGTTGACGGGTTTCAGGGCGACCACCATCTGTATGGTGGTGCAGTTGGGGTTGGCGATGATGCGGCGCGGGGCGTCGAAGGCATCTTCGGGGTTGACGTCGGGTACAACAAGGAGTACATCGTCGTCCATGCGGAAGGCGCTCTAATTGTCGATCATGAGTGCCCCGCGGGCCGTGATGGTATCGGCAAACTCGCGTGACACCGAAGCGCCGGCGCTGACAAACGCGATGTCGACGCCGTCGAAGTCGGCGGGTTCGTGCCGCAGCAACTGCACTGTATAATCGCGGCCCATAAAATGCTGCACGCTGCCGGCCGAACGTTTCGACCCGAACAGTACCAGTTCGTCAAACTTGAAACCGCGTCCCTCGATGACGCGCAGGAACTCCTGTCCCACGCTGCCGCTGACACCAACAATCGCTATTTTCATTGTCTTTTCTTTCGGATTTTCGTTATAAGGTTTGTAAAAAATGTGCCGGAACGGTTCCTGACTCCGGCCTTCTGCAAAATTACAAAATCTTTTTGTAAAACGGCACAATTTGGCCCGGCAGCCTCGCCGACGGGGCTATTCTACCATAACCTGCGGCCTCGGCGCCATGACGATGTCGGTGGCTAAGATTTCATATCAGCTGACGCCTGCATGCGCTCAGCGCCGCCGTATCATATTGCGCAGACGCACCACAAAGGCCTCAAGCCCGCAACGGAATACGAGCAGTCCGATGCAGAAGACAATGGTGAACGCCACAACCTCGAACGCTCCGAAGCCCAGAGCGGCAAAGCCGGTAAGAGAGTGTTGCCAGGGCAAAAGGCTGAAGCCGTAAAGCGTGATGGCCGTGGCCGCTATGGCTACAGCCAGATTGCGGGCATAGATGCCGACGTAGTGCATTACGGTGACCCGGAAGCCACGCAGGTACAGGTAGAAGGGTTTCCAGCACACCACGACGAGAAACAGGCTGATAAGAACGCCCGACAATATTCCGTTGAGTCCCCAGTAGTAACCGAGCCATACCGACAGGCCGATGTTGAGCACGGCTTCGATGACGGGTGCGTATATGTCGCCATACAGGCCGTATGCGCCGATAAACGACTCTACTATGGACCGCGACAGCATTATATACAGAGTCAGACATATAAGAATCAGAGACGTCTGTCCCAGCAGGTACTCGGGGCCTATCCACAGGCAGATGAAAGGCTGCGCCATGACGTATGCGGCGAAAGTGAGCACATAACTGATCATGAAACGTACGCAGAAAAGCTCGCGGAACACCGTCAGGATATGGCGCAGTCCGCTCGACGCAACCAGGTTGCCCACGCCCCCGGCCATGTCGTTGAACACAGCGCGTGTCAGTGCAGCGATGCCGTTTGTCAGTATCAGATAGTTGCCGTACACGGCAACAAGAGCCAGGTCGATATATGCATAGATAATCAGCGGGCTTGTCTGTGCCAGGGCCACGCCCGCTATCTTGTTCCACAGCAACTGTTTGATTTTTGTATATATGACGCGGTACTTCTTGCGGATGGCCGCAGTTATCCTGACTTCTTTAAGGAACGGGTAAGTGCGCCGCACGGCAAGTTCGAGGGTGACGGTCGAGATGACGGCGAACAGCAGTTCTATTGCCAGCCACCACACATAGCCGTGGCTGAGCCACTTTACCGCTGCCATCTGGCAGGCGACCTTGATGAGCATGGGCGGCTTGTAGGCGATCTGTATCTTGTAATTCTGCTGGTCGGCGGCCAGCAGTACCTGACGGTAGGTGAAGTAATAGCTCATCAGTGCCGAAACCAGCAGCACGCCGTACGAGCCGTAGGCATACCACAGCGGCAGGGTCATCTTGTCAAAGATGCGTGGAAAAAAGCACATCAGCACGGCTGAACCGGCAAGCACGAACATGGCCACGCGCTTGTAAAAGTAGCCCTGCAGCGATATAATCTCGCAGATGGCCTGATGGTCTTTTTCGAATATGGGCCTGTACAGGGCGAAGGCGATTGCGGCGCCGATGCCCATCTCGGCCAGGTTAAGAAACTGCAGCAGGCTGGTGGCGGTGGTGTTGAGACCGAGCACCTCCTCGCCCAGATGGTCAAGAAATACTTTGCGCGAAAAAAATTCAAGGATAAGGGCAAGCAGGTAGAACACCAACGCTACGGAACTGTTGCGCAGGCTTTTGCTTGACCGGGATTTTTCAGCAGTAGCCATGTGATAAACTCTGAGGTAATGTACCGCGGCATTGCGGATGAGGAGCATACCCGCACCGGAGGCGATTTCAGCGGTTGCGCGGGGTGGCGGCGTTGCCGGTGGACTGCTGCCGGCCGCCGAGACCGCCGAAGCTGTTGCGGTTGCCAGAGCCGGGACGGCTCGAGGCGTTGCGGCGCGTCGGGTCGATGGGCTCGCCCCATTCGTCGTATTCGATGTCGCCGTCTTCGTTGTCGCCGGACGTCTGGCCGGCTTTGCGGGCAGGTTTGTTTTTCTTTATCTTTGAGGGTTTCTGGCGGTCGAGAGGCTGTTCGTAGATGTTCCAGGTGTTCTCTACGTCCCAGTTGGCCTTCAGGTCGATGCGTTTCGGATAGTAATATACCTCTTCGGGCTGTATGGAGTCGCGGATGTTGCCGGTGTCCCAGACTCCATTGTTGTTGGCGTCTATCCACAGGCGGGCATAGTAAGTGCCGGGGTCGAGATACTTGAATGTCACCTTGCCTCCCGGAGCCGGAGCGGTCCGTACGGGCACGTCACTGTCGTTGAGCAGTTCCACTACCAGCGGCACCGTGTCGGGGGAGACAGTGAACTTGAGGCTCGAATACTCCTCGAGGTTGCGGACACCGAGCTCCTGCCTGAACGTTTTGTTGTGCAGTCCGTAGATATCTGTAATTCCGAGCGAGTCGATGGTGATTCGATATCTGGCTCCCGGCTGTGTGTCGAAGTCAATAAGCAGCGATGCCAGCGGGTTAAGCGAGTCGGGACGCAGGGCGACTATGGGGACCGCGGTCCATACGGTGTCCACCATTTTTTCAAGGTGTACGGCAGCCGTGTCAAGGCTGCCGATCGGGGTGGCGGTCTTGAAGGCTATCGGCTGATATACGTTTTGTGCGGTGTTCGAGGTCATGGACAGGTCGATAAGCTCGACGGGAGGCGGTAAGGTATCGGCATCTGTGTCCTTTTTCTTCTCCTTCTTTTTGGGTTCGCGCCAGTAGAAGCGCAGGGTATCGGTCTGCCATACCAGTCGCTCGAGGCTGTCCGTGTTGAGGTGACGCACGCTGAGCATCAGCGAGTCGACGGCCAACAGCTCGGGGTCGCGTATCCAGTACGTCAGCGAGTCGTTTGTGCTGTTGCGCTCAAGGAGGGTCATCTCTCCGAAGTCGCGGCCTTTCAGGGGCCCTTCGACAAACGAAATCTGCGGCAGGCTGTCGGCCGGTGCGCCCATCTGCACGAATATCTTGCGGCGTTCGGGGCGTTTGTAGTCCTTTAGGTACTGGGCTCTGTAGCCTTCGTTGAACCACGTCAGCAACACGTCGTTGGGGAAGAATGCCGTGCCCGGGCGCGACGATATGGAGTCCGTGCCGTTTTCCAGACGAACGGTGTCGCTGACGGTTATGGACTCGGCGTAAGGTGTGACAAGGTGGCTCAGGAAGGCAACGTCCTCGGTGCGGTCCCAGCGGTTGTCGCGGTTTACGTCGTTCAGGGCGTATACGGCGTATCTGCCCTCCTTGAGGTTGCGCACTGTAAACTGGCCCAGCTGGTTTGTGCGGGCTATACGTTCGAAGCGGGTGGTGGTGAAAGTGGTGTCGGCGGGCTCGCGGTACAGACCTACGGTCATGCCTTGTGCCGGCTCAAGGTTGCGGGCCTCGAGAACCAGACCCGATACGCGCAGGGTGTCGATGTCAGGGCCGGTAGAGAAGTCAAGGGCGAAACCGTCAAGTATGTTGCCCTCGTTGAGGTCCTGTATGGCATCGGCGAAATCGATGGTATAGGTGGTGTTCGGCAGGAGGGTGTCGCGCAGTTCGACGGTTACGCGGCGGCCGTTCGAGCGTACCGAGGGTGCCGTTGTCTGCACCGGCGACACGATGACTTTGTCAAAGGCATCCGTCAGCGGTATGTTCTCGTCGAAAACCGCCTCGATGCGGTTGCCGCTGAAGTTCAGGGCGCCGGGAGCCGGGGTACTTCGTACGAACTCCGGGGGAGTCTCGTCGCGCGGACCGCCCTCCGGACGGCCTATAGACGCGCACGACGCCAGCCCCCATGCCGTCAGGGCACAGGCGCAGGCCACGGGTAAAATGCGTAGACAACCGTTTCTGAACATAATGGTGCAAAGATACAAAAAAATCCGGATAGCGCCCCGTGCGCCCATACAAAACAGACGGGGCGCGTTGTGTGTTTGGTAAAAAACGTCTAAATTTGCACTCATAAAATTACACCGGAAACACGAACAACCAAATATATTATGGAAAAAGGAAGCATGAACGTGCTGCTGCTGGGCAGTGGCGGCCGCGAGGCGGCGATAGCCTGGAAACTGGCCCAGTCGAAGTATCTTAACCGGCTTTTCATCGCCCCCGGCAACGGCGGTACGGACAATTACGGCACCAATGTGGCCCTGGACCCCATGGACTTCGCCGCCGTGGCGCGGTTTGTTGAGGATGAGGGCATCGGCCTGCTGTTTGTGGGCAACGAGGATCCGCTTGTCGGCGGCATCACCGACTACATGGCCGAGCATTGTCCGCAGCTGCTTGTGGTAGGTCCCACCAAGGCGGCGGCGCAACTCGAGGGCAGCAAGGATTTCGCCAAGGCGTTCATGGAGCGTAACGGTATCCCCACGGCCGCCTACCGCACCTTTACGGCCGACACCGTCGACGAGGGCTGCGAGTTTCTGGGAACCCTGTCCGCGCCTTACGTGCTCAAGGCCGACGGTCTGGCCGCCGGCAAGGGCGTACTCATACTTGACTCGCTCACCGAAGCCCGCAAGGCGCTGCGCGAGATGCTCGACGGCAAATTCGGCGCCGCCGGCAAAAAGGTGGTCATCGAGGAGTTCATGAGCGGCATCGAGTGCTCGGTGTTCGTGCTCACCGACGGCAACGGCGGATACACCCTGCTGCCTGTGGCCAAGGACTACAAACGTATCGGGGAGGGCGACCGCGGTCTCAATACCGGCGGCATGGGCGCAGTAAGCCCGGTGCCGTTCGCCGACCGAGCCTTTACCGAAAAGATACTTGAGCGCATAGTGCGTCCTACCATCGACGGCCTGCGCCGCGAGGGTCTGGTTTACCGCGGCTTCATCTTTCTGGGGCTTATCAACGTGGGCGGCGATCCCAAGGTAATCGAATACAACGTGCGCCTCGGCGACCCGGAGACCGAAGTGGTCATGCTGCGCCTGTACAATGACCTGCTCGAGCTTGTGGCCGCGGCTGCCGCCGGCGACCTGGGCGGCCGTCAGACAGTCATCGACCAGCGTGCCGCCAGCACCGTCATGGCTGTCAGCAACGGTTATCCCGAGGCCTACGAGAAAGGCAAGGTAATCAGCGGCAATCTTTTTCCCGTAAACGGTATTGTCTTTCAAGCCGGCACAAAGCGTGACGACAAAGGACGTCTGGTTACCTCAGGCGGCCGTGTGCTCTGTGCCAGCGCCTTCGGCAAAAATCTTGCAGAGGCCCTGGCGGCCAGTTACGATGCCCTCGACCATATCCACTTCGAGGGCATGCGCATGCGCAAGGATATCGGCAAGGACCTGTGCTGACCGGCATCCGGTTACAGACCGCTAATGGATAAACTCATCACACATAGTTGACGATAAAGGACGCATATCACTTTTTGCAGTCGCGGTGGCTGATGCTGGTCATCGGGATGGTGATTGCCTGCTGTGCCGCCGCGTGGCTGTGCCTGCTGCCGCTGCCTGTGCCGCCGCAGTATTACAACGGCATAGTGCTGCCGAGGGCCGGAAGGTGGTTTGCCGACAGCTATCTGTCGATGTGCGTCAACATGGCCTGCACAGGCGGCATAGGTCTGCTTATGTCGGCCATTAACCGCACCTTCAGCCTGCACCGCACGCAGACAGCCCTCGACTCGTCGATGTTCCTGGCCATGATGCTGGCCATGCCTACGCTGCTGATGGGTTTCAACACCGGTACGCTGCTGGCCCTGGTTGTGCTTGTGTGCATGTTTCTGCTGTACGGCACATACGCCGACCCGGGCGCAACGCGCCCTGTCTTCCTGATTTTTCTGCTGCTGTCGGCGATGTCTATGACGCAGTACTCGTATCTGATATACGTGCCTGTGTTTATAGTCGGCGTAATGCAGATGCGCATATTCACTGCGCGCGCCCTGACGGCATGCGTGCTGGGCCTGGTCACTCCCTGGTGGATACTTGGGGCTCTGTCGCTGGCCGTGCCGGTACGGATCGATATTCCCGACTTCAGTCTATTCCTTACAGCTTTTTCGCTGCAGGACAATCTTAAACTTATTATCACGGTCGCGTTCATCGGGCTGCTGACAGTCGGCTGCTGGGTGCTGAACGTGCCGCAGATGATTGCCTATAACGCCCACCGGCGTGCATACAACGGTACCTTGTCGGTGGTATCGCTGGCGACTCTGCTGAGCGTGCTGTGTGATTTTTCGAATTTTTCGGTGTACGCGCCGTTGCTCGCAGTCTGCGCGTCGTTCCAGCTCGGACGCCTGCTGGGCGGACGCCCCACCAGGGGCAACGTGATAGCGGCATACACCCTGTTGGCCGTATTCTTACTGATATTCCTATGTTATCCCGTCCGCTTAATATTGTCGTAGACAGTCATATCCCCTATCTGAAAGGGGTGCTTGAACCATTGGGAAACGTGCGCGTGCTGCCTCCGGCCGAAATCGATGCCGACGCGGTTGCCGATGCCGATGTGCTGCTTGTGCGCACTCGTACGCGCTGCGACCGGACACTGCTCGGCGACAATCCGCGGTGCCGTTTCATCGGTACATGCACCATCGGCTTCGACCACATTGACCGCGAGTACTGCCGGAGCCACGGCATCACCGCCGTAAATGCCCCCGGCTGTAACGCTCCGGCTGTCGCCCAGTATGTGTTTACCGCAATCGAACGCTTCATCAACCGTCCCGTCGACCAGTATGTGATGGGCATTGTCGGAGTCGGCAATATAGGACGTCTGGTCGAAAAGTGGGCCCGCGGCCTGGGCATGCGGGTACTGCGCTGCGATCCGCCGCGACAGCGCGCCGAGGGCGGCGATGACTGGTACAGCCTCGCCGACGTGGCCCGCGAGGCGGACATCATCACCTTTCACACCCCTCTCACACGCGAGGGTCAGGATGCCACCTACCACCTGGCCGACAAGGCCTTTTTCGACAGCCTGCGCCGTGCGCCGGTCTTCATCAACGCCGCCCGCGGTCCGGTCACGGACAATCAGGCGCTTAAGGCGGCCATCGACGCAGGTCAGGTTGGGCATGCCGTAATCGATACCTGGGAGGGCGAACCGTCCATTGACCTCGGACTGCTGAAACGCGTCGACATCGGCACACCACACATAGCCGGCTATTCGGCCCCGGGCAAGGTGCGGGCCACCACGATGGTTCTTGACGAACTGGCCCGGTATCTTGGCGTTGCCCCGTTCAGCGTTCCGGCTCCCGAGCCTCCGGCAGTACCCGCCACAGTACGCCTGATGCAAGTAGCCGCATCCTATCCGATAGGCGACGACGATGCGGCCCTGCGCAACAGTCCCGCGGACTTCGAGGCTCTGCGCGACAACTATGCCCTTCGGCCCGAAGCTCCCGGAAAACCCCGCGTAGACTGACCGTTCACTGATTTTTTATCCCGGTTCACAGATTTTATTTGCATTTGGCCTTACGGTTTGTTTTCTTTGCAGTACAAACCTGAAAAGTCAAGCCGATGCAAAGAACTCTCCTTGTCATTCTTATTGCGCTGACGGCGGCAGTGACCGCCGCCGCACAGACTGTGAGGTATCCTTACATGGCGTTCGAAAAAAACGACGGCACGGTGGTCGCTGTGGCCGTCGACGGGCTTGTCATGCATTTTGCCGACGGATGTCTTGTGGCTGAAAACCCCACTGCCAAAATCAGTGTGCCCCTGTCGCAGCTGAGGGCAAAGTATTTCACGCAGCAGGCCGGTGTGGCCGATGTATATGCCGGCGCGCCCGGTGTCGAAGTCTATAGTGTCGACGGCATATACAAAGGCTGTTTCGCTACTGCCGAGGCCGCCCGCAAGGCCCTTGCCCCGGGCATATATCTCTGGCGTAGCGCAGGTAAAACCATTAAAATCGAACTGAAATGAGACGGATAGCGGCAATACTTACGGCTGTGGCATCCTCAGCGCTTGTTTCGGTTTCGGCGCAGACGCTGAATATACACACGCAGGGAAACGTGAGCTACGCCATCCCCGCCGAACAGGCACAGAGAATGGAGTACAGCGCCAGTGGCACCATGACCGTCATGGGCAAGGCGCTGGCAGTTGCCGACGTGACTTCAATGAAGGTCGATAATTCGGATGTGACCGACAACACCGTCACCGTCATCTATGAGGGCACCGGTGCCCGGGTGGTCGTGGCCGGAAACATCATGCGCCATGTCGACGCCGTCGTCGAAGGCGCCCGGGTAAGCATATCGCAGATTTCCACGACCGATGCCGATATCACCTATGTGCTTACAGGCAGTTCCGACTGCGGCTCGCTGTCGCTTTCGGGTTCCGCCAACAGCAATATATTGCTGCAGGGAGTGTCCCTCACATCGGCTGCGGGTGCCGCCATCGACATCCAGAGCAACAAGGTCACCACCGTGACTGCCGCCGCAGGTACTGTCAGCGCACTGGCCGATGTTGCCGGAGGCAGTCATAAGGGCGCTCTGTACTGCAAAGGCAATCTGGTGCTGAACGGCGCCGGCACGCTCACTGTCACCGGCAACTCTGCCAACGGTATCCATGCAAAAGGCTATATCGTAGTCGACGGACTTACGCTCGGCGCCGATGTCTCGGCCGATGCCGCCAAGGCCATAAAGGCCGGCGATTATCTCACAATAGCCTCCGGCACCGTATCTTCCACAGCCACCGGAAACGGTGTGTGGAGCGAGGAAGACGTCAAGACCAAGGCTGCCGCCTGTCTGGCCGCCGACGGAAACCTCACCGTAGCCGGCGGCGCTGTCACGCTCCGCGCAACAGGCTCGGGTGGCAAAGGCGTCAACTGCGACGCCGACTTCGGCATGACTGGAGGCCGGCTTGACATTGCCACCTCAGGCGGCATACTGGTATACTCCAACGGCACTCTGTCGCATAATTATACCGGTAACACCGACAACATCGCCAGCGACATGAAGTCATCGCCCAAGGGCATAAAGGCCGACGGCAATGTCAATATATCAGGCGGACTCATCAACGTCACCACCACCGGAAACGGAGCCGAGGGCATCGAGTCGAAATCGGTACTCACCGTCACCGGAGGAACAATCAACGCGCATACCACCGATGACGCCCTCAATTCGTCTGGCCACATGTATATAAAAGGCGGCGAAATCACAGCTGTCGCTACAGGTAACGATGCGCTTGACTCCAACGGCAACCTCTATATCGAGGGCGGCCTGGTGCGGGCCTTCGGCGCACGGGCACCCGAATGCGGACTCGACGCCAACGAAGAAGAGGGCTATCATGTGATATTCACCGGAGGCACTGTCCTGGCAGTCGGCGGCAGCAATTCGGTGCCGGTCGCCAATGGCGGCAGCACCCAGGCATACGTGTCGGGCAACGCGACACTCAGTGAAGGCCAGACGGTGACACTGAAGTCGGGTACTACGGTCCTGGCCGAGTTTACGGTTCCGGCCGGATATACTGCCACGGGAGGCAATACGCCGCCGGCATATGGCCCGGGCGGAGGTGGTCCCGGCGGCGGAGGCCCCGGCGGCTCGCAGGGCGGCAGTGTGCTTATAACCTGTCCCGGTCTGACCTCAGGCACCTCGTACACTCTTACCGCCGGAACCTCGTCGTCGACTGTGACGGCGCAGATGTACGGCTCGTCAGGACGTCCATTCTGACAAATAACTGAAGAACGGTAGATTGAAATATGAATAGTAGTGCGTCGCCCCCTTAAGCAAGGGGCGGCGCACTCGATTTTTTTTGCTATCTTTGCAACATAAGCAGGCATGAAAAATCAGTGTCCAGGAATTTTGATTAAAACTGATTTATGAAACTTGCTCATAATCCAATTTATTCGATTTACTTACCGGTCTCCTTAATTCTAAACCTAAAACATACAAGTTGTTTGTGCTCGACGATAGTCTGAAAAACCGGATTTTACGGCTTATACGGAGTGAGGTCGTTCCCGCCGTGGGATGCACCGAGCCGGTTGCCGTAGCACTGGCTGTGGCACGCGCCACCGAACTTGCCGGTACCGACCGCAATGCCCTGTCGGCCGTTACCTGCCGTCTCTCGGCCAATATCATCAAGAACGCCATGGGTGTCGGCATCCCCGGTACGGGCATGACGGGACTCCCCATCGCGGTGGCCCTGGGCGCGCTGCGTGGCCGCAGCGAAAACGGGCTGGAGGTGCTGGCCGGCATCAGTGATGACGATGTCGCCGCCGGACGCGCGCTCATTGACCGCGGAATTATCGGCATAAGTCTCGCCGCCGATGCCGACAGTGTGCTTTACATCGATGTCTCCGTCACCGGCGCCGACGGCAGCCATGGCCGGGCCATAATCAGCGGTGGCCATACACGCTTTATTTTCGAGGAAAGCAACGGTACAACCGTAGCCGACATGCGCGGAAAAAGCTCAGGTGACACAGCCGGCGACAACTCGGTCGCGGAGCTCGACTTGCGCACGGTATGGGACTTTGCCATGACTGTTCCTGTCGAAGAACTCGACTTCATACTGGAGACACGCCGACTCAACAAACTTGCCGCCGAACGCGCCCTTATGGCCGAATACGGCCATCGCGTGGGCCGAACCCTTCACTCCGAGCGCCAGCGCAACATTATGGGCGACAGCACTTTCAGCCGTATCCTCAGTTACACCGCCGCTGCCTGCGACGCCCGTATGGGCGGTGCTCCCGTGGCCGTGATGTCAAACAGCGGCTCGGGCAATCAGGGCATAGCCGCCACGATGCCTGTAGTCATCTATGCCGAGGAAAACTATGCCGATTACGAACAGACTGTGCGCGCCCTTATTCTCAGCCATCTTACGTCGATATATATCAAGCAGAGCCTCGGGCGCCTGAGCGCCCTCTGCGGCTGCGTGGTGGCCACGACGGGCAGCGCCGCGGGCATATGCTACCTCATGGGCGGCGGATACGGGCAGGTGGCCGCCACGGTCAAGAACATGGCCGCAAACCTCACGGGCATGATCTGTGACGGCGCCAAGCCAAGCTGTGCCTTCAAGCTTACCTCAGGCGTATCGACGGCCGTGATATCGGCTATGGTGGCGATGGAGGGCGACGTATGCACATGCCTCGAGGGCATAGTCGACGAGTCGGTTGACCGTACCATCACGAACCTCACCACCATCGGTCGCGAAGGCATGACCCAGACCGACGCGCTGATACTTGACATCATGACCGGAAAAAGCAGATAGCCACGCCTTGTGGGGCATGGCTGTCTGTAGCAGGGGGGAATGTCGTCTGGCCACTATGGTCAGGCGGTCTGTGTTTATTGTTTCTTTTTCCAGCCGCGTTCGCGCATTATCGGGCCTTCGGATTTGGGGAGAGAAGGCTTTTTGTTCTGCAGCATTTTCAGGGCGTCGGGGTTGCGGCGGGCTGCCAGAGGGTTATCGCTGACAGGCTTGGACTCGACCGGAGCTTCGGCGCCGCGGGGGGTGCCGAAAGTGCGTTTGCGGCTGTCGCCGTCACGGCGTGGGCCGAAAGGCTTGCCGGCGCCGTCGCGTCGGGTGCCGAAGGAGCCTTTGCGGCGGTCGTCGCGAGGCTTGCCGGTCTTGAGTTTGCCACCGGCGGCACGGAAGTCCCGTTTGTTGCCCGCGAATAGCACATACTCGCGCAGCTCGCAGTCAAGCGAGCCGTTGAGCAGGCTCACCTTTTCGCTGGGAGCGAGACCTATTTTCTGGAAGTATTCCTCACGGTAGCCGATTATCCAGGCTTCCCATCCGGTGAAAGTCCGCTTCAGAGTTGAGCCGATCATCTGGTAAAGGCCTTCCATGTCGGGGACGGATATACGCTCGCCGTATGGAGGATTGGTTACGACGATACCTTTGGGGGCCGGCGCCTCTGTCCAGGACGAGAGGGGCCGGGTCTCCAGAGTTATGTACTTCATTACGCTGGCTCCGCGTGCGTTGCGGGCAGCGATGTCGATTGCCGCCTGCGAGATGTCGGCACCGATTATGGGATGTTCGACGGGACGCTCGGCCGAGTCGTCGTTATACAGACGGTTGAACAGTTCGGCGTCGAAATCGGGCCAGTTTTCGAAGGCGAAGCTCTTGCGGTAGACACCGGGCATGATGTTGGCGGCAATCATGGCCGCCTCGATGACGAAAGTTCCGGAGCCGCACATGGGGTCGAGGAAGGCGCACTGGCCTTTGTATCCGGACATAAGCAGTATTCCGGCGGCCAGGACTTCGTTGATGGGAGCCTCGGTCTGGGCCACGCGGTAGCCACGTTTGTGCAGAGACTCGCCCGACGAGTCAAGGCTGAGTGTAACCAGGTCGCCGTTGACGTGTACGTTTATCAGGATGTCGGCGCCATCGAGGCGTACGCCCGGGCGCTTGTCGTCATAGTGGTCGCGGAACCAGTCGGCGATGGCGTCCTTGACGCGGTATGTCACGAACCGCGAGTGGGTGAAGGTATCGCTGTTGACCACGGCGTCGATGGCGAAGG
>CAZETN010000013.1:0-13059 GCA_964514475.1 uncultured Bacteroides sp. | reverse complement strand
GACCACGCCCATGGCGTAATTTGACTTCGAAGAGATGATTTTTGACTCACATGGCATCAGATTGTACAGGTCCTTGTAAGCGTTGTTGGAAGAGCCTCCCCACCATGATTTCGGGAACGAATGCTCGATGTTCATACCTGACACCGAACTGCCGCGACTACCGAAATAGCGTATGTCGTTGGAGTATCGGTCGATAACCTGACGCTGGCTTCCGTCCATCTGATAGTCGGTGACATAAAAGCCCCACCACGTTGCGTTATTGCCGCTGCCATATGACAGCATCTTGACATTATTGGATACCAGATTATAAATGGCGGTCTTGAGATCCTGACCGCATTTGCCGTCGAGCGAGCTATAATAGGCCATCGGGATATCGGCATTGGCCGACTGCGTGCCGGCAATGGCGCACAACGTCGCGCCGGCGAAAGATAACAACAGTTTCTTATTCATGATATTCAGTTTTTTCGATAGGAAAGACAAAGTTAACAATATTTTTTTAATCGCCATCATGTAAACCGGCAATACATTCAAAAAAGAGCGAAAAACATACCATAAAAACAGTATAGCCGGTCTCGTATGTCTGATACACGCTGAAAATCCCAATACCCCGTAATTACGAAATTTTGCTCCAGTCCGCAGTACGCGCCATATTCAGCTTCAGCGTATGGGCAAAAACACGGTTTTCGGGAGCGACCAGCCCGAAATCACGGTCAAGCAGCCGGTCGGCGGCATTGCGCGCCATCTGAATAATCTCGCCGTCGCGGGCCAGCGAGGCTATCCGCAGGTCAAAGGCGATACCGCTCTGCTGCGTGCCCTCTATATCGCCGGGACCGCGCATCTTCATATCCTCCTCGGCTATGACGAAACCATCGGTCGTATGGGTCATCAGCTCAAGACGCTTGCGTGTGTCGGCACCGATTTTATGCTTTGTCATAAGTATACAGTAGCTTTTGTCGGCTCCGCGCCCCACTCTGCCGCGCAGCTGGTGCAACTGTGACAACCCGAAGCGCTCGGCGTTTTCAATGACCATGACAGTGGCATTGGGTACGTTGACGCCCACCTCTATCACAGTTGTCGCCACAAGAATGCGTGCCCTGCCGCTTACAAACTCTTCCATCTGCCGGTCCTTCGCCGCCGGCTTCATACGACCGTGCACAAAAGCTATATTATAGTATTTGCCGAAAACCTCGCGGATAGCCTCATAGCCCTCTTCAAGCGACCGCAGGTCGAGTTTGGCATTCTCGTCGATCAGAGGATGTACTATGTATACCTGGCGTCCGGCACGCAGTTCGCGTCCCAGGCCGCAATACATGTCATATCGGTTCTCCTCATACCGTAGCACTGTCGTTACCGGCTTGCGTCCGGGCGGTAGTTCGTTGATGACACTCACGTCAAGATCTCCGTATACCGTCATCGCCAATGTGCGCGGTATAGGAGTTGCCGTCATTACCAGCACATGAGGAGGGATTTCGGACTTATGCCACAAACGGGCACGCTGGGCCACGCCGAAACGGTGCTGTTCGTCAATGACCGCCATACCCAGACAGCGGAACCGAACCGCATCTTCTATCAAGGCGTGGGTGCCTACCAGCAGCTGCACCGAACCGTCAAGCAGTCCGGCATGGATTTCGTCGCGCTCGCTCTTACGGGTAGAGCCGGTAAGCAGGCGTACGTTTATGCCGAGCTTGGCAACCATGCCGCGCAGGCTGTCATAATGCTGTGTGGCAAGAATCTCGGTAGGTGCCATAAGACATGCCTGCGCACCGTTGTCAATAGCCAGAAGCATCGACATCAGCGCCACAATGGTCTTGCCCGAGCCTACATCCCCTTGTACGAGACGGTTCATCTGACGGCCGGAGGCCACATCAGAATGTATCTCGTGCATGACGCGCTTCTGTGCTCCGGTCAGGTCAAACGGCAGACATTCGCGGTAAAAACGATTGAAAAAATTACCCACTCTCTTCATGGGCCATCCGTGGCTCTCTTCCTTGCGGCGCCGGGCACGGCGCTGCATGTCGACCTGGATAAAAAACAGCTCTTCGAACTTCAGCCGAAGGCGTGCGGCCTGAAGCTGCGCGTTGTTTTGCGGATTGTGGATTGCAACAAGCGCTTCACGTAGAGGCATTAATCTGTATTCAGCGAGAACGGACGGCGGCAGTGTGTCCTGAAGGGTGGCCCGTGTGCTCAGCGCCGTCTGTATCCATGTATGCAGCGCCCGCGATGTTATGCCGGCATTACGCAACTTGTCAGTCAGCGGATATACTCCGCGCAACCCCTGCATCGCCCCGGTACTTCCGGGAGTATCCACCTCGGGATGCGACATTGACCAACGTCCGGTCGGTTCGAAATAGACAGGCTTGCCGAAGAGAACATATTCCGCACCCGGGTGATACGCCTTCTGTATAGCCGAAATAGAACGAAACCAAAGTACCTCTATAGTCGAGGTTCCGTCTGTAAAAAGTCCGACAAGGCGCCGTTTGACCCCCTCGCCGGTCACGTTCATGGTAAGGAAGCGACCCTTTAGCTGCACCGACGGCATATCGCCCTGAAGGTCGGCGATACTGTAAAATGACGAACGGTCTATATAATGCGTCGGAAAATGTCGCACAAGGTCATAGGCGCTGGATATGCCCAACTCCTTCTGCAGCACGGCCGCACGGCGCGGACCGATGCCCTTTACGAACTTGATTTCTACCGTCCGCAGTGAATTCATTTTGAAAGGGTACCTCCTCGACGCATGAGCAGTGCGGCAATGTCAATGTCGCCGGGATTGGTGATCTTGATATTCAACGGAGCACCCTCGACAAGCGATATCGTATGCCCGGCGGCCTCCACTACCGATGCATCGTCGGTAAACGCACTGCGGTAAGGACGTCCGTAGGCATCCTTGAGCAATGCTGCATCAAAACCCTGCGGAGTCTGCACGGCACAGTACCGCGACCGGTCCACAGCGTGCGACCCGGCACTGTCATACATGCGCAACGAGTCGGTTACAGCCACTGCAGGGATGGCAGCGCCAGTGGCCCTGACACAACTGATGACACGGTGTACGGTAAGGACATCAACCAGCGGACGCGCGCCGTCATGCACAAGTATTATGCCGCTTCCGGAACACATCCCGACTGCATTGCGTACCGAATGCCAGCGGGTATCTCCGCCGGGACATATCTCCGGCGATGCAAACCCGTACTCACAGCAAAGGCCACGCCAATATGCGGTCATCGACGGTGACAGTACAACTATAATTCTCGCTTCCGGACAAGCCGACCGCAGTGCATCCAGAGTGTGCATAAGCACCGGCCGCCCTCCAAGCAGGCAGAACTGTTTGGGCAAAGAAGAACCGTAGCGGCTGCCGCTTCCGGCAGCCACTACGATTATGGTGATTTGCGTCTGTGGTATCCCACACATGTACTTACCAGGCGAACATTGGATACTGCTCCATCATGGCGTTCACCTCGGAACGCACCTGCGCGATTACAGCGGCATTCTCGGGCTCGGAGAGTACACGGTCAATCATATCAGCTATGACGGGCATCTTGTCTTCCTTGACACCGCGGGTTGTGATTGCGGGGGTGCCGAGACGTATGCCACTGGTCTGGAAAGGCGAGCGCGAGTCGAAGGGAACCATATTCTTGTTGGCGGTAATATCGGCCTCGACAAGCACCTTTTCGGCCACTTTGCCGGTTAATTCAGGGAACTTGGTACGCAGGTCCACAAGGATGCAGTGATTGTCTGTGCCACCGCTGACAATTTTGTAGCCACGGTTCATCAGTTCCTGAGCGAGTACAGCGGCATTGAGCTTCACCTGCTTCTGGTATTCCTTGAACTCTGGTTTCAGGGCCTCGCCGAAAGCGACAGCCTTGGCTGCGATGACATGTTCGAGCGGTCCGCCCTGCACGCCGGGGAAAACGGCCGAGTCAAGCAGCGACGACATCATGCGGATAACTCCCTTGGGGGTCTTCTTTCCCCAGGGATTTTCGAAATCCTTACCCATGAGGATAATGCCGCCGCGGGGACCACGTAAGGTCTTGTGGGTGGTCGATGTTACGATATGGGCATATTTGATGGGATTGTCAAGCAAACCGGCTGCAATCATTCCTGCAGGATGCGCCATGTCTACCATAAAGATGGCTTCTATTTCGTCGGCAAGACGGCGCATGCGGGCATAGTCCCACTCGCGGCTGTAGGCGCTGGCGCCACCGATAATCAGCCTGGGACGCTCGCGACGTGCCACTTCTTCCATATGCTCGTAGTCGACACGACCTGTTTCGGCATCTACATTATATTCGAGTGCCTGAAACACAAGCCCCGAAAAATTTACAGGGCTGCCGTGACTTAGGTGACCGCCATGGCTGAGGTTGAGGCCCATGAATTTGTCGCCGGGATTGAGGCAGGCCATAAAGACGGCCATATTGGCCTGGGCTCCCGAATGGGGCTGAACATTGGCATATTCGGCACCGAAGAGCTCCTTGATGCGGGTGCGCGCAAGCTCCTCTACTTCGTCGACAACCTGACAACCGCCATAATAGCGGTGTCCGGGATAGCCCTCGGCATATTTGTTGGTGAGGCATGAGCCCATGGCCTTCATTACCTCGTCCGAAACAAAGTTTTCGCTGGCTATCAGCTCAATGCCCTTTTTCTGGCGCTGATGCTCGCGCTCAATCATGTCAAAGATTTCTTTGTCCTTTTGCATAATTTGAATTTTGCGATGTGGGGTTTGTATGCTGTTATTTCCGGCTCACAATATTTATTATTGTGCCTGTACACTATATTGTGAGCATGGGCCCATGGCGCCCGTATTCTTCGCAAAGTTACAAAATCGCCGCCAAAAACAAAATACCGCACCGATATTTTTTAATGTATCCGTATTTGTAGAGGCGGTTATTTTTTGCTAACTTTGGCCTTTCAAAACTACAAAGCCAATCTAATCCGCACAATGAATAAAAAAGGAAAGCTGTATTTCAGATACGGCACCATGGGGTCTGCAAAAACAGCCCTGCTGCTTACAACAGCATACAATTTCGAAGAGCGCAAAGTAGGCTACGTGTGCATGAAGCCCGTGGTCGACACGCGCGAGCAGCGCAACGTCATCCGCTCGCGCATAGGCATTGAACGCCAGTGCGAGTGGATTTATCCAGACACCGACCTGTTCGGCTTTTCGCGCCGCCTGTTCAGGAAACAGGGCAAGATACTCGACTGGATGCTTATCGACGAGGCGCAGTTCCTTAACGCCGAACAGGTCGACCAGTTGTCGCGTGTGGTTGACGAGTTCGGTGTCAATGTCATCTGCTACGGACTGCGCACCGACTTTAAGAGCCACCTGTTCGAGGGTTCGCGCCGCCTGTTTGAAATAGCCGACACTATTGACGAGATAAAGAGCACATGCAACTGCGGCAACAAAACCATAATAAACGCACGAATCGACACGTCAGGCAACTTTGTCAGCGAGGGTGCCCAGGTCGAAATAGGAGGTGACGAACTATACGTAGCCGTGTGCCGTAAATGCTGGAGAAACAAACGCATCGAACAGGCGGCCCGCCATACTCTACCCCTCGAATTTCTTGACGAAGACGACTGAATGAAACAGTCACAGGACATTCCGGTTCCATATCGGATCTCAGTCCGCGCCATATAAAGACAAGCCCCGTCTGGTTTGCGGCCAGGCGGGGCCTGTTATATAATACCTCTGTCAGAAGTCGACAGACAGGCGCACGTTAAGCTGTCGGCGTGTCAGGTAGTTGGGTACGGCGTATTGCATGTTGTTGACATCGGTCACCCAGTAGTAAGAGCTGACATTGCTGATGTCGAAAAGATTGAAACAATCGACACCTACCCAGCAGTTCTTGATATGACGCAGCAGCCCGCTTCTACGGTGACCGTCAGCCGACGGCATCAGCAGCGCATAACTGAGACCGATGTCGACACGCTTGTAGGCCGGGGCGCGGAAGAACCACTTGTCGCGTGTGCTTCGCGGCGAGGTCATGGGTAAACCATCGTTGAAAATTCCACGGAGCGAAAACTTGAGCCTCGGGAACTTCGGGAAATAATCCGTAAAATACAACGCGACGCCATAGCGGCGGTCAGTGGGCCGCGGTACACTTTTGCCGTTCAGGTTCTCACGCGTATTCATCAGCGACAGACTGATCCACGAATCGGACCCCTCGACAAACTGCCCGTATAGCTTGAAGTCAACTCCCATAGCGTGTCCCTTGCTGGAATTTACGCCGGAATAAACTACCTTCAGATTGTCAATTTCGTAAGGAATAAGGTTTCCGAGGACCTTATAATATGCCTCGCCCGAAAGCTTGAAGGGACGGCTGAAGGCGCGGAAGGTATAGTCGGCGCCTCCGATGAACTGTATACTGCGCTGTGACTTTATATCACGGTTGAGCTCAACGATGGTATTTCCGATATCGTCGGATACCGGCATACGGTATTCTTTGTAGAACGGACTCTGATAATACAGGCCGGTGGCGAAGCGGAATGCCCAGTTGGGATGTGCATCAGGTACAAAACCGATATTTATACGCGGACTAACAAGAAATTCCTTGTTGAACGACCAGTAGGTAAAACGCAGGCCGCCGTTGATGTTGAGATATCCGGCACTGGTCTGCAGACGGTATGTGTCCTGAACATACGCGCTGACGCGCGCGGACGAAATGTCCTGCCGCGAATGCAGATTGTAGACGACCTTGAGAGCGTCGGGGTCAAACGGCAGCGAATAACCTGCCGAGTCACGTCGCTCCCACTCGCGGCTGCTCTCGTACAGTTTCTCGAAGTTAGCGGTGACTCCATAGGCTATGTTATGGCGCGCAATACCGTTGGCGCCGCGGAAGCCAAAAGACATTACAGTGCCCTTCAGACGGTTGCGGGCATGCTCGTGATAACGTCCAATACCCAGTTCGCCGCCGATGGCGCCTCCCGAAGACGATCCTCCGGTTCCGGCCTGGTCAAGCCAGTACTCTCCCGAGATGTCATAGGTAACCAGCTCGTTGGTACGGAAGCCCGAGCCTATGAGGGTATACTCGGAACTTTTCGAAGGCTTGTAGGTGAGATGCATGGCGCCGAGAAAAGTCTCGAACCGGTCCTTCTCCTGCCCGTCGAAGTAAACCTTGAACTGCTTGGCATCAGTCGAGGTACCGAAATTGGTGCTACGGTCGTGTGGTATGAATTTATAATTATTGATGGCGATGTTTCCAAGCAGTCCGAGTGTCAGCTTGTCGCTGAAGCGATAGGTCATGAAAGTCTGATAGTCGAAAAATCTCGGGTCATACTCGCCTTTCTCGTCCATCGAGCTCAGCAGCGATGAATTGCTTTTGTACCGCACGCCATGTAACATGCTGAACCGCTTCGAATTTGTGCCTATCGTCAGTCCGCCGCCCTGCAGGCTTGCGTTTACGGAACCCTCGAAAGCTTCGGGAGTACGGTAGGTGATATCGAGCACCGACGACATTTTATCGGCGTACTGGGCCGGGAAGCCTCCGGTACTGAAACCGATGGCCCCGACCATATCGGGATTGATTACCGAAAGCCCCTCCTGCTGCCCTGAACTTATAAGCTGCGGGCGGTATACCTCTATGCCGTTGATGTATACCGAGTTTTCGTCAAACGAGCCGCCGCGGACCGAATACTGCGACGACATCTCGTTGCTCTGACTGACGCCGGCCATGGTTGAAATCAGACTCTCCACGCTTCCTCCGTTGACATCGGGGGCAAGCCTGTAGTTGTCAGTGGCGATTTTCTGCATGGTACCCGTCTGCTTCTGATAGTCCGTCACTTCGACTCCTTGCAGCGAGTAAGCCTGGGGCTCCATCTTTACATTGAGTGTGACTTCACCCTTGGGCGAAAGCAGACGCCGGGTCGAATTATGGTAGCCAATGCAGACAAATATCACACGTACTGTATCGGCCTCTGGCGCGGTAAAGGAATAGTTTCCATCAAGGTCAGTGGTAGCGCCTATCGCCGTTCCGGCCACACGGATGCTCACAAATTCGAGTGGCTCGTTCTCTGCTCCGGTGACCTTACCTCGGATTTTGACCGAAGCGGCCTGCATGCCGGCCGACATGCACATCAGGACCGTAACAACTGAGAACATCTTATATAAGAGCGGTCTGTATATTATCTTCATGCGTAATAACTGGTTTTTTTTCGGCGTCGCGGGCGCGCGTACGACAATATTATAACGCAGGCAGTCCACAAAAATTGCCGTCAGGGCACCGAGCTATACGGATTTTTTTACTACTTTTGCAACCTGCAGGGCGACTGAGCACCCTGTTTGTCACAAAACCTTGAAATTCATGAAACAACGACTTCACTACTTCGATATCTTAAAGGGAATCGCTATTTTCATGGTGGTCATGGGGCACGTGCTGACTATGTGCGTACGCGAAATCGACCGGGCCACCCTGTTCAAATTTATCGGAGAGATACACATGCCGCTGTTTTTTTTCATCAGCGGATGGTTTACGTTCAGGCTCACGGCAGACGGCCGCATCAGCATTCCTCATCTTGGCAAACGCGCATTGCAGCTACTTGTACCGATGGTGGCCGTATCATCTTTATGGATCTGGTATTTTCCTCACTCGGGACTACAGTCTCCGCTGGTCAGTACTTTCAGCGGTCTTTGGAGCAATGCATGGAAAAACGGCTATTGGTTCACGCTGGTGCTGCTCGAGATAATGCTTTTATACACTGCGATGTGTCCTGTTCTGTCGCGTTGCAGGACCGCTACGGCGTCGTTGGCCGCCACAGTTGCGGCATGGATAATCCTTAAGCTGATATTTTCCGGCATAAGTGCATTCGCGGGTGAAGAATTCCTCAATGCTACCTCTCTGATACTCGCGTTGCAGTTCTTTCCGATATTCATGGTGGGCGCAATTGCCTCACGCCATAGCGATGGTTTCAACAGACTCTGCGAATCCGGTGGCGCATTCACCGTTTCGCTGATTGCAGGTGCCTTTCTGTTGTATTTCATTTCATGGTATTGGGAGTTCCCGCTGCTGACTGGCTGGACTTACGGCACTGTGGTTGTCTGCATAGCCCGAATTCTGTTCCATATCTGCCTGGCAATCGTTGCCATAGCCGTAATTCGGCCGTGGAGCGGGCGTGTATATGGAGCGGATACGGCTGAACTGACATCGCAACGTCGTTGGGCCGACTTGTGGCGGCTGCTCGGCCGAAAGTCGCTGGCCATCTACCTGCTGCATTACTTTCTGCTGTTTCCGCTGGGCGCTTGCCGCGATGCGCTGCTGAGTATGAATCTCGGCTTCACGCCGCTGTTAGTCTTTTCCGGGGCAGTAGCCGCCTGCGTCATTACCATTGTTCTGGGTATCAATGCCATCATCGAGCGCTCTCCATTACTGGCCCTGCTGCTGACAGGTACGGTGGCCAAGCCGGCGAAATCACAAGTTGAGAGGGCATGAAACGCGCGACAGCGGACCAGGTATCCACACCGGCATATGTGCTTAGCCGCTCCACCCTGACAAGCAATATCAAGGCGGCGCGTGAGGCTTTCGCCGGTTGGACAATCGGATATTCGGTAAAGACAAACTGGCTGCCGCAGATTTTGCAGGAGGTACGCATGGCCGGACTGTGCGCCGAAGTTGTATCGGAAGATGAATACCGTCTTGCGCGTGCCAGCGGTTTCAATCCGTCAGATATAATATATAACGGACCCTTCAAGGGCCGCGAAACTTTTCTGGAGGCTCTTGCAGGAGGCGCCCGCGTCAACATCGACTCATGGCGCGAGATTGACTGGCTCAATGATATACGCATGCCTGCAAAAGTCGGCATACGGATAAACCTGTCGGCGGAAGGTGAAACCGACCCAGCCGTCTCGCGCTTCGGTTTCTCGGACAACTGCGAAGATCTCGCCGCGGCCATCGCCCGCATCCGCGCAATTCCGAATGTCTCTCTCAACGGGCTGCACCTTCACCGCAATACACGCGGACGCCGCGTAGACAACTACAGAAATGCCATAAGGCAGGCTGTCGCCATAATCGAAAAATACAAGCTCAGGGGTGAAGTCGACACGCTGGACATCGGAGGCAACTTCAGCGCCCCGCTTCCGGGCAAACCATCGTTCGGTCACTATGCCCGAGCCGTCACCGACGAGCTTGCCAGAACGGGATACGACCACTTGCGGCTCATCGCTGAACCGGGAAACGCATTAATCGCCACGGCAATGGATTTTGTCATGACGGTTATTGATGTGCGTACAACCTCCGACGGATCGGTGCTTGTCACAGCCGATGGCTCACGTAACGACATCGACCCGCTGTTCCGCGCCAACGACTGGCGGCGGCAGGTGATACCGGGCGCCGGCTCCCCTGCCCTGTCATGCCGCCGGACGGCACCGCTGCAGGTACTGTGCGGCTGCTCGTGCATGGAGCAGGACCGCATTCTTGAATTCGCCGGTCAGCCGCGGCTGATACCCGGGGACCGTATTGTCATACATCATGCAGGAGCGTATTCGCTGTCCCTTGCACCCATGTTCATCCGGCAGTTGCCTGCGGTGTATGTGCTTGACGGACACGACCTGACGCTTTGCAGATCTGCATGGCGACCTGAGATGTGGCGATCAGGTTGCCTGAATTGCTGAAATCCGGAACCACTTTGTTTTGCCCCCTCATTATTTTATTGTAATTTTGCGTGGAGAATTTACCACTTTATTCTATGGAACGTATCCTTCTTTCGCTCGCCCACATGGGCGGCACCGAACGCAAGTATGTCGAAGAGGCGTTTGCCTCGAACTGGATAGTACCCCTCGGCCCCAATGTCGACGAATTTGAACGGCGGCTTGAGGACTTTATGGGTGCAGACAATATAGTGGCCCTGAGCGCCGGCACCGCCGCCATACACCTGGGACTGGTGATGCTTGGCGTAGGCAAGGGCGACGAGGTTATCTGCCAGTCGTTCACATTCAGCGCCAGCGCAAATCCTGTGCGATATTGCGGCGCCGAACCTGTTTTTGTCGACTCTGAAAAAGATACGTGGAACATGGACCCGGACGCTCTGGAGATTGCCATCAACGAGCGCAAACGCATAACCGGACGCTATCCTAAGGCAATAATCCCGGTATATCTGTACGGCATGCCAGCAAAAATCGACGAAATCATGGCTGTAGCCGCCAGATATGGCATTCCCGTGCTCGAAGATTCGGCCGAGGCGCTCGGGTCGGAATACCGCGGCAAAAAATGCGGCACCTTCGGCGAATACGGTGCTCTTTCGTTTAACGGAAACAAAATCATAACTACCTCCGGAGGCGGAGCTTTGGTATGTCCCTCAAAAGAAGCTGCTGACCGAGTAAAATTCTACGCCACCCAGGCTCGCGAAAACCGGCCCTACTACTATCACGAGCACATCGGCTACAACTATCGCCTTAGCAACGTCTGCGCCGGCATCGGCTGCGGCCAGATGGAGGTAATCGAAAACCATCTCGCACGACGACGCGCCATACATGATCTTTACGTAAAGGCATTAGAAGGTGTCGACGGTATTATGGTACACGACAATCCGTCACCGGAATTCGACAGCAACTTCTGGCTTACCACCATCCTGCTCGACCCGGCAAAAATCGCCACCACTCCCGACGAACTGCGCATGGCCCTTAACGAGGCCGACATCGAGTCGCGGCTCCTCTGGCGCCCGATGCACATGCAGCCGGTCTACTGCGACACCCCCTATTATGGTTCGGATATATGCGAGACGCTCTTTAACCGCGGTCTTTGCCTGCCAAGCGGCTCAAGCCTGACCGATGACGATATTGCCCGCGTCACTGACGCTGTCAAAAACAGCATAAAACACATCTGAGCCTTATGCGCGGTTTTGTCTTTGACATGGACGACACGCTCTACAAGGAACGTGACTACCGCGAAAGCGGGTACCGCACCGTCGCACGGCACTTTGCGGCCACATGCGGTGTCAGCGAGGAAAAACTGTACACATTGATGGCCGAGGAGCCGATGCAGGCCTTCGAACGCGTCAGCGATCTGGCAGCCGCACGTGGCGTAAGGATAACCGTCGACGACCAACTCAGTGTCTACCGCAGTCATCTGCCTGACATTAGGCTTGATGCCGAAGCTGCCGACATTCTCGGACACCTTAAATGTCTGGACGCGCCCATGGGGCTGATTACCGACGGGCGTGCATTGGGGCAACTGAACAAGATTACGGCCCTGGGCCTCGCCCGCTATTTCGATGAAGACACAATCATGCCTACTGTACTGTATGCCACTGACAAGCATAGCCCTCTGCCCTTCGAAATGATGGAGCGCGTCCTACGCTCACGCGGAGCGACCGTGCTGACATACATCGGCGACAACCCGTCAAAGGATTTCCGCCACCCGAACCTCATGGGATGGGATACCGTCATGCTCCGTGATACCGCAGGCGCAAACATACACAGGCAGCACCTTGGCGAATGGCCCGCTGAAAACCGGCCGAAAACCGTCATCGAATCGCTGGGGACCCTCAGACTTCTCTAAACAAAACACCATATGGAAAGTGTTAGATGTATGAATTCTTACTTCTACACTATCCTAATCCATAATACGATTTATGCCAACAGCACTTATAACCGGTATAACCGGTCAGGACGGCAGTTATCTTGCCGAGTTTCTTCTCGAAAAAGGTTACGAGGTACACGGCATCATGCGCCGCAGCTCAAGTTTCAATACCGGCCGTATAGAGCACCTGTACCTGGACGAATGGGTGCGCGACATGCACCGGCGCCGCCTGCTTCACCTGCATTACGGCGACATGACAGACTCGTCGTCGCTGATACGCATTATCGCCGAATGCCAGCCCGACGAAATATACAACCTTGCCGCCCAGAGCCACGTAAAGGTATCGTTCGAGGTACCCGAATATACCGCCGAAGTTGTGGGAGTGGGTACCCTGCGCCTGCTCGAGGCCGTCCATATTCTGCACCTTGAAAAGAAATGCCGCATTTACCAGGCGTCGACGTCCGAGCTTTTCGGTCTCGTACAGGAAGTCCCGCAGCGCGAGACTCCCCCCTTCCACCCGCGTTCGCCTTATTCGGTGGCAAAACTTTACGCC
>CAZETN010000012.1:0-13309 GCA_964514475.1 uncultured Bacteroides sp. | reverse complement strand
TCGCTACAGGGCAGAGTCACGGTTGTCCACGCAAACTGGACGGGACCACCGTCAAGTACGTGGCGCAAAAAGCCCAGTATGTCGTACAGATTGTCCCTCATAGGCGATATGGCCATCGAATGGTCGGCGCCGAGGACAGTATAGAAGGCTCCATCCACTTTACCCTCCTTGAGCCGGGTGGCGAGATAACGCGAGCCGTACAGACCCATCCCGTCGATTATCATGGCGTCATAGGGCACGTTGGCATCGGCGTCACCCTGAAACAGCATCGTCGGACAGAAACGGTCAAGCCCCGCAGGCTCTCCGGCCGACATCAGCGCGCCTGCGAAACTGACCACCGCGGCATAGTTGAACTGCCCGAATACCGATTTCACCTGCCCCAGCGCCATAAGCTGCTCGGCCTCCAGAGCCGTTATGGCACCCGCCGACGACCCTGAGGCTATAACGGCCTGCGGGTTTACGCGCCATTCGGCGGCATTGGCCAGTACGTAAGCCGTAGCAGTGAGGAAATCCGTGGTGGCCGTACGCACAGCCCCCGCAAGCGCGGTACCGAACTCCATGACAGCATTGTCGCCGCCGGCAGGCTTATATCCGGCAAGCGCCGTACGGTAGTCGACCGAGCACACGACAAACCCTTGCTCGGCCATGAAGTTGAAATACGGCATATAGTCGGCACGGTCGCGCGCACCTCCCGAAAAGCCGCCGCCAAAGGCAAATATTATTGCCGGACGGGACATTGCCGTATCACGATCGTCCTCGTAACGGTCGAGTTTCAGATCAAGGTTACGGTCGAAAGTCACTGTCGTACGTACAATCTTGGCGCTGACAGTCTGGGACGCGGCAAATACTGCCGCAATGACGGCAAGCCGGCAAAGGTATCTTTTAATCATCATCGTGCTTTTTTAACTTACAACAAAAGTCACGGCCTATTGTTTCGCGGGGGCAATATCTGACGGTAATAGTCAATCAGACACCCGCGCACATATGAGCACTCGAAGCGCGAGGCTATCATCGGCCGTGATTTCGCGGCCATCGACGCCGTCAGCGCGCGGTCGGTGTACAGCCGCTCCATCGCACGGTAGAGCGAAACCGCATCGTGCGGCTTGACAATCAGACCGTTTTCGCCGTCGCTGACAATCTCGCGCGAACCGTTAATGTCCGTCACCACCGACGGCAGCCCCATGGCTCCCGCCTCGATAACGACATTCGGAAATCCCTCGCGATAGCTCGGCAACACATTTACATCGGCGGTCGCGAGCCACGGACGCACGTCGCTCTGCTGCCCAACAGCCTCGATTGAGCTGTCACTGTCGATGATGCGTGACGTATCTGCATCCAGCGGGTCAAGCTCAGGCTCGTCGCGCCCCACCAGGACAAGGCGCGTCGCGGGATGCTCGGCGTGCAGACGGCTGTAGGCCGACACAAGCTCGCGTATGCCCTTGTCGCCCACAAGGCGCCCTACAAAGACATAAGTGAACACACCGTCCTTGCGCAACCGGGCGGCCTGCGCCTGTACCCCGGCATCGTCCGGGTCGAAACGCTTCAGATCTATTCCGTTGACATTGCCGTAACCAAGCACACGTATGTCCTTGCGGGTAATCGCGTTTGAGAGCAGGTCGGAGCGCACGCCCTCACCCTCGGGGATGACATGGGTGGCACATGCGCACGTCAGACGGTCGGTAAACATCAGTATGCGCTTTTTCAGGCCGGTGCTCGTCGGAAACACAAGTCCGGTAAACGTATGCACACGCACAGGCACACGCGCGGCCCATGCCGCCATCATACAGAGCAGGCCTGCCTTTGGTGTCATCGAATGAACCATGACAGGGCGCAGGCGCCGTATGACACGATATACGTTCCAGAGCGATCTGAGGTCCTTCACCGGCGAAATATGACGCTGCATAGGCACCTCGACGATGTCAAAGTAACGTCTGTCAAGCCATTTTGCAGTATCGCCCGGCGATGACAGCGACACAACCCGGTAACCAAGCTCGTCCAGAGCCTCGCCCGTCCATGCGTGAAACGACACCGACTCCGGCGCCGTAACCGCCCGCACAATTACATCCATATTTTTCTATTTTTTTGCAAAGATACAAATTAACGCGCTCATGACAAACGGTGCCCCACGCCGCGCAAGACACACAACCTGCACCCGGTGTATACAGCAGCGGGGACGCACCTCGTTTCAGATGCGTCCCCGCGTGCTATAGTAAAAATTTACTTAGTTGGCTTTGGCTTTGAGGCCCAGTTTTGTGCGAACCTCGGCGGTCACGTCAGTGCAGGTGGCACCGGTGTAGATGGGCACTTCGACAGGCAAAATCATGGTGTAGCCGCCTTCCTGGCCTACTGCCTTGATGGCATCGGTGAGCTTCTGCTGGATGGGGGCCATGAGCTGGTTCTGCTGTTTCTGAAGGTCCTCGGTAGCGGTCTGACGGAAACGCTCGGCCTTCTGTGCGAATTCCTGTACTTCCTGCATACGGCGCTCTTTGATTGCATCGGGGGTATCGGCAGCCAGGGCCTGGAATTCCTGATACTTCTTGTCGACTTCGTCCTGCAGTTTCTTGAACTCCTCCTCGTACTTTTTAGAGGCTTCGGTAAGCTGTGTCTGGGCGGCTGCGGTCTCGGGCATGTCCGAGAAGATGGACTGAGTGTCTACGGTTCCGAATTTCTGCGCTGCTGCGGCTACAGGCAGAGCGATAGCCACGGCAAGGGCAAGAACGATTTTTTTGAACATTGCGTTAGATGGTAATTTAGAGTTTATTGTTTTTGTTGATGAAATTCACGTTTGGGTAAATAATAATCAGGGATTGAGGGAGGTGTTTTTCGTTATTTGGCATAGCCCATCTCGGCCAGCACATCGTTGGAGACGTCAATAGCCGGAGAAGCAAATACAATCGAGGCCGAGGACGAGCGATCGAATATGGCCTGCAGGCCTCGTTTCTGCGCCAGTTTCTTGATGGCGTTGTAAATCTCGTCCTGTATGGGTTTGAGCAGCGTCTGACGCTTTTTGTAAAGTTCTCCTTCGGGACCGAAATAGGTGTAGCGCAACTGCGTGGCCTCGGCTTCCTTGTCCACAACCTCCTGCTCGCGGGCCTTGATCTGGTCCTCGGTCAGAAAGACCTTGTCGGCCAGATAGGTCTGATACATCTGTTCGGCCTCTTTGCCCTTGACCTCGATTTCCTTCTGCCAGCGTTGCGACAGCTGGTTAAGCTGCTCGTTGGCCATTTCGTACGAAGGGACATTCTTGAGTATGTACTCCATGTCTATCAGAGCGAACTTCTGGGCATGACCGGCCAAGACGGCCACAAATGCCATTGCCAGAAGCAGGGAGATTTTTCGTATCATAATCGTGTGTATTATGCGGTTATCTGAATAAGTGTAATTACTTATAAGACACTTGAACGGGCAAAAGGTTTAGAATTCCTGGCCGAGGATGAAGTGGAAGTGCGAGCCTCCACGCTGGCCGTCGACGTCGCGGTCGAAACCATAAGCCCAGTCAATACCCATCATACCTACCATAGGAAGGAACAGACGCACGCCGGCGCCGGCACTGCGTTTGAGGCTGAAGGGATTGAAATCCTTGACCGAACCCCAGCAGTTGCCGCCCTCGACAAATGCCAGCGCATAGATGGTGGTGGTGGGCTGCAGCATCAGAGGGAAGTGCAGCTCCACGCCGAAGCGCGTGTAGGCGTAGCCCTCGCCAACCGGGGTCAGCGAGCCGTTGTCGTAACCGCGGAGCGCGATTGTCTCCTGAGCATAGGTGTACGAGCCTGACATGCCGTCACCACCGACATAGAATGTCTCGAAGGGTGTCTTGAGATATTTGTTATAAGAGCCAAGCAGTCCGATGTCGGCACGTGTCATGAGCACCGGGGTCCACTTCTGCGAGCTGGACAGCGGTGTATATGTGCGGCTCTTGAACCTAAGTTTCCAGTATTCGATCCACCTGTAAAGTTCTTTCTTCGACTCTGTGGTGTTTTCCTCGCTTAACTTCTTCCAGTCCTTTTTGCCGCTCATCAGCGAAGCAGGAGGCGTAAGCTGGAGATTAAGCGAGAATGACGAACCGCTGCGCGTATACAGGGGATTGTCGATTGATGAGCGCGACAGTGTCAGACCAAGCACAAGTGCGTTGGACACACCGTTCTGCATATAATAAAGGTACTGCCAGTCCTTGAGGTAATACCAGTTGTAACCCAGTTCGGCCTGGAAGGTAAAGTAGTCGTCGGGCCATTTGAGTCGTTTTCCGAAACCGATATTGACACCGACAAGCTGAAGCACTTTGTTGGGGTCGTAGGCGCTCTCGTACGAATTCTGATAATAGTCGCTCATATACGAGTTGCCCAGATAACCGCCGTACGAATACATCGAGTTAAGGTAGTTGCGGTTATAGTACGACGAATTGATGCCTGTCTGACGGCTGTAGTAAGCCGATACCTGCAGCGAGTTGGGACGCTTGCCTCCGAACCAGGGGTCGAGGAACGAAACCGAATATGCCTGATAATAGCGGGCATTTGTCTGAGCCGATATGGTAAATGTCTGACCTTCGCCCTGCGGGATTATGCCACGGTACGAATTGGGATGGAAAAGGTTCTTGATTGAAAAGTTGGTGAATTTGAGCGATACTTTGCCTATGACGCCTGTAGGGCCCCAGCCAAGCGACAGCTCAACCTGGTCGTTGGCTTTCGACTCAAGGTTAAGGATGACATCGACAGTTCCGTTATCCTCGTTGGGACGTACGTCAGGCGACATCGACTCGGGATTGAAGTGGCCGGTCTGGGCGATTTCGCGCAGCGAGCGCATAAGGTCGCTCTTGCTGAACAGTTCGCCCGGCTTCACACGCAGTTCGCGGCGCACCACCTTCTCGTACAGGCGGTCGTTGCCGTTGATTGTAACATTGTTGATTCGGGCCTGGGGTCCCTCCATGATACGCATTTCAAGCGATACGGAGTCGTTGGACACCTCACGTTCGATGGGCACCAGCTGATAAAACAGATATCCGTTGTCCATGTACAGCGACGAAACCGCGTCCTCGTCCTCAGTAAGACGTTTGTTCATGCGCTTCTGGTTATAGACTTCGCCTGGCTTCATGTCCAGATAGCTCTGGAGTACCTCGTTGGGGTACACAGTGTTGCCTACCCAGGTTATGTCGCGGATGTAGTACTTCTTGCCCTCGTCCACCGTGATGTGTACATCCACGGTCTTGGGATCGTATTGTGTCACTGTATCGCTGACGATACGTGCGTCGCGGTAACCGAGCTCATTGTACTTCTCGATTATTCGGTTGAGGTCGTCTTCATAGTCGCTGCGGACGAATTTTTTCTGACGGAACAGATTAAGCAGCTTGCCCTTCTCGTTGGTCTTTTTCATGGCTCGCTGTATCTTGTTGTCCGACAACACCTCATTACCGTCTATATAAATCTTGTGAACCTTGACCTTGTCGTGCTTGTCGACGTTGATGTCGACAAACATTTCGTTGGGGTTTGACAGATCCTCGCGCAGCATTACGTTGACATCGGCGTTTCCGAAACCTTTGTCCTCAAAATACTTCTTGGTCAGCAGTTTGATGCGGTTTACGATGTTGGGCGTGATCTGGTTTCCCTGCATCAGCTGCAGGCGTTCCTGCAGGTCCTCGCGCTCGCCTTTCTTGACACCGTTGTACTGCACCTTGCTTATACGCGGCTGGGGGCGCAGTTCAAGTTCGAGCCACGCCTTGTCGCCGGCCGTCTTGAGGACCTTTATCCGTGCCTGCGAGAACAGCTGCTGACGCATGATGCGCTTGACTGCGTTGGTGATGTCGCTGCCGGGTATCTCCACCCGGTCGCCGACCTTGAGCCCGGTATAGCCGAGTATCAGGAAGTCGTCGTAGTTCGGTGCTCCCGTAACCTTGATGTCGGCAATCTCGTAAGTGCGCGGCATCGTTGTGAATATCACCGGAGGATTATATATAGTGTCGGCGTCACCGGACTCCACGGGCGACTGGGCTTTGGCGAGCCCGGACACGCCGGCGAAGGCAAGCAGCATTAACAGGGTCAGAAATCGGCGTTGCATATGTTGTGTGATGATTAGCTTTTTCGGGGTATGTTTATGTTGGAGGTGCCGCAGTACGGCTTGTTTATCTGTGAGTGCCGGACCGGCCGGGAGGCTCCGGCGATGTGCCGTTACCGTTTTTTTCCTGCTCGACTTGCGCTCCGGTTTTGCCGAAACGCCGCTGGCGTCGGTTATACTGGTCGATAGCCTTCTGCAGATCGGCGGCTCCGAAGTCGGGCCAATACGTGTCGGTCACATACAACTCAGCGTATGCCATCTGCCAAAGCAGAAAGTTGGAGAGGCGCATTTCGCCGCCTGTACGTATCAGAAGATCCGGATCAGGCATCGAGGCTGTCGTCAGGCGTGCGCTGATGTCATCGGCGGTGATACTTTCCGGGACAAGGGTGCCGGCGGCCGCCTCGCGGGCGATATGCCGTACCGCTTCAGTCAGTTCCCACCTTGCCGAGTAACTTATCGCCAGCACCATGTTCAGCCCGGTATCGGCCGCCGTAGCATCGATGCAGCGCTGCAGGCAGGCCCGCGTCTCGTCAGGCAGCGAAGCCATGTCGCCTATCACATGCAGCTTCACATTGTTGCGTTTGAGCTCGGGGGTCTCGCTCTCGATGGCGGTGGCCATCAGATGCATCAGCATGTCGACCTCGTGCTGCGGACGGTTCCAGTTTTCAGTGCTGAAAGCATACAGAGTCAGGTATCCTATGCCCATGTCCGACGCCGCGCGTACGATTGTGCGCACACTGTCGACGCCACGCACATGTCCCGCCGTTCGCTCAAGACCACGGCTTTCGGCCCAGCGACCGTTGCCGTCCATAATTATGGCGACATGCACCGGTACCTGACTGCCGGAAGATACTGTATGTTTATCGGCTTGACTGCTCATTTGCTTTATACTTCTGCTATAAACTTCAATCGACATAGTGACACGTCTCGCAGCGTTTGCCAAACTCATAAGTAAGACTTACGGACAGACGCGAGTACCAGTCGTTGTTTTTTATAAATGACGACTTGATGGTGGTCAGGTCGCTCAGATCCGGACCGTCCACATGGTCGTTGAATACTTTTGTGACAGTAAACTCCAGGCCTAAATTAAGACGTTCCCTGAGTTTGATCTTGACACCCGCTCCCATCGGGATATTCGGGCCGACGGCCGTGCTGCCGTCGCACGAAGCGACAGTGAGTCCTACACCGAGAGTAAGATAAGGCGTCCAGCGGCGCAATCCTTTATATGTCTCCCCTATGCCATATGGGAAGAAATTGAATTCGCAACGTCCGCTCAGGTCATAGACCTGCGAACTGAAGGTGTAGTCGGCTCCTCCGGGAAACACACCTTCCATATCGGCCGTGTCACCTTTTATTCCAAGCACTGACAGAACCCCGCGAACCGCCCAACGCGTATTGGGCAGATAACGGAACGAAGCCTCTCCTTCAAATCCGGGATGCTTGAACAGATGCGGCGAGGCATCGCCTGCATATCCGCTCATGCCTATGCCGGCTCCGATATCGAATTTATAAGGGGCATCCTGCGCATATACGGCAATGGCCGCCGCCGTAGTCATAACAAGCAGTGCCATTAACCGCCGCATGCGGCGCAGTGCGTCATATATCGTGTTTTGTAAAGCCAATTCAGTTTACTGTTAGATGGAGAGAGACAAACGATAATTGTCAGTCATACAGATGATAGGGAGAGCGGTTTGCCGGAACAAATCAGTGTATGGGCACAAACTCGAGGCTGACAATGACACCACGGTAGAGGGAGTTGTATGTCAGTCCGTCACGGTTCTTGCCACCGAACAGATACAGGTAGGGGCACTCCCAGTCGGTGACAGGCTTGGTAATCTTCAGCATCGGCGAGGGAACCCGGGCAACATCAGCATCAAACACTGTCGCCCAGCCGCCGTTTTCAAGCGGCGACCATCCGGCGGTGCGGCGCACTTTCGAGCCGCCCTTTACATATAGTTTATCGTAATATACAAAGCCCTGCGCCATGGTTCGGGCCGGAATTGCCTTGGGGGTCTGCATATTTGATGCGGCCTTGGTCCAGTTCATGCCGAAGTCGGCCGACACATATATCGTATCGTTGAGCGTGCCGTCCGCCTCGTTGCCGAACATGGCCATGAGCACAGACTTACTTGTTGTCACCCACGAGGCTGTATCGGTGCGCACACTGAAATACGGCACAAGCACCATGTTTTCGACTCCGTGACCTATAGCGTTGATACGGTTGATTCGCGCCCATTGCGTGCCGTCGAACGACCATGTCGCTTCCGTAAGGGTATTGTCTGCCAGTCGGCCGCCGGTAATCACCATCTGCATCGACGTGCTCATTTCAAATGAACGGCATACCGACTGCGACGTGTTGCATACCGGGAAATCAGCGCTCATCGGCGACTCGGTACTTGCCGGATACTCGACATGCAGCCATGCTCCATTGCGCTGCAGCGACCCGATAAGACGGTCGCCGTATCCGCCGTAAATATAGTTCCACTTGCGGCCGGTGCGGGTCCAGGTCGCTCCGTCATCGGCCGACTCGTAGAGGTTGCCGGTGGTGTCGAGTATGTAAAGTTTGTCCTTGGTGGCGTTGAACGTGTCCATGTCGGGTGTAAAACCAAAGACAGGAGTGATGTAGCTCCAGGTCTCGCCCGGGTTGTCGGTGCGTGCCAGACAATAATCGTTCTGATAACGGGTCAGACAATAATAATAGTCGGCTGTCATTGCCGTGTGCTGCTCGTTTACCGCGGTAAAACGCGATGGCAGAGTATTGCGGTCGAGACGCTGCCATACAAGCGTATCACCTTTTACAGTATGCACGTTCAGACGGATTTTATACTGAGAGGTCGCCTGTCCGTCAAGCGACACTATGCGAAGCACCACATCGTTACGGCTGAAGTCAATGCTGTCCATGCCGTCATCCAGATAATTGTATATGGTGTCCGGCTTACCGGTACGCGTGACATGGAACTCGATGGCCGAAGCGCCGCGGGTAGTCACCTTGGGTACCAGGTTGTCGAGTCGCGTGCCGACCGGCATCGAGTCGGCATTGAAGATGCGCATGCCTGTCTGGTCAATCGTGAAGAATATGGTGTCGATATTGTTTATGTCTCCACCGGACCGAAATCCGAACGATGTCACCATCGCCGAGCCGGGAATTATAGTGGGGTCATCTTCTGTCTTTGAGTTGCAGGCAGCAAAACAGGCTGTCAGGATTACACCTGCGAAAAGTATGGCTGTTTTTTTAAGCATCTTTTGATGTTGTCGTGTCAAATATACAGCGTTGACGCCGTTCTGAATATTTTCGGTTTATATTGTTATGGCAGACTGCTACGCATATAGCTCCGGCACTCTGATTCAACGGCTTAACGCTGCTATCAGCGGCATAAAGCCTGCCAGAACCATGCCTGGTGACGGCCTCGGCCGGCAGCAGGGGTCCGCTTAATAACTGCAAAATTAGAGTTTTGCGTTAAAAACGCCAAGCATTCGGCCGCTAAACTTATCCAAAAAAACGATTTTATATGTTTTTAACGTGGTTGGCAAAATTTTGCAAAACGCATGCGGTCAAAACGCAAAAATCAGCGACAAAGCGGATTGTCGGCAGTAAACAGCTGATTGTTAGAGTACCAGCATAGCACGCCGTCAGTTTTGAGCGGTATTGCGGCGCCTGGCAGTCGGGGAGACTTAACGGTGCCATCGCTTCCAAGGATAAACCCGGCGGTCTCGACACGCATGGCGTCCCACAACCCGGAATCAAGAAACGACTGCAGGACTGAACTTCCGCCCTCTACCAGAACCGACTGTATGCCTCGTCCATACAGTTCGGACAGCACGGCCTCCGGCGACGTGTCTCCACTGAGAACCAGCGCCCCTTCAGGTAAATCCCGGCGCATTACACGTCCTCGTCGGTCCAATATCACCGGAACCGGTCCGGGACCGTTCCACAGCCGATTGTCAAGGCGCGGACGGTCGGCGAGCGCCGTTCCGCTGCCGCACAGAATTGCCTGATGAGCTGACCTGAGCCGATGGGCACCGAGCTTTGTCAAGGAATTTGAAAAACGACATGGACCCGGGTGGGCGGGGGTACGCTTCCAGTCTATGTATCCGTCGGCCGATTGCGCGAATTTCAGCGTCACAAACGGACGCCGTCCATTACCGTTGGCCGTCATGAACATGGCATTGAGCCGACGTGACTCTTCGGCGAGAACACCCGTCACCACCTCTATCCCGGCATCGCGCAACATGGCTATACCGCGCCCCGAAACTTTTTCGTACGGATCTGTCGCACCGACTATGACACGGGGTATTCCGCAGTTGACAATCAGCTGTGCGCACGGCGGCGTGCGGCCCCAATGGCTGCACGGTTCAAGGGTGACGTACATCGTGGAGCCGACAAGCAGCCCGCGGCCGGCCTCGCTCACCGAAGCTACTGCGTTTACCTCGGCATGGCCCTCGCCACAGCGGCGGTGCCACCCTTCGCCGATTATACGCCCGTCGGCCGACACAATCACGCTGCCTACCATGGGGTTCGGAGCTGTGTCGCCGAATCCGCGGGCGGCAAGGCACAGCGCCCGGTGCATAAACTTCTCGTCATAGCTGCCGGCGGTCGCCGCATTTGTATTGTCTGACATATTTCAAATTTTATTGTTCGGAAGGAACATACAAGTGCAAAATTACAGAAAAATTTTATAATTTTGCTCCGGTCAATGAAAGAGCGTCTACAAATAAACAGCGAATTGCGTCAGCAGCAGACACTGACGCCCATGCAGGTGCAATACGTGCGCCTGCTGGAGATGAACGCGGCCGCCATCGAGGACGAGGTACAGCGCCGGCTCGACGAAAATCCTGCGCTTGAGGTCGCCGGCGATGCCGACACGTCCGGCTCAGCAGCAGACGACTCTTTCAACGAGTCAGCCGAGGATCTGCAGCGTGCCGACTACCGGGACGAGGACGACATGCCGGCAATGCCCGCTGACCGCAGCCGCAGACATGACGACAGCGGCAACTCGGTGTCAACGATTCTCGAAGGCACCGCCGCTGTCGAAGAATCCCTCTCTGACAGCCTGATGCGCCAGCTCGGCGAGGCCGGATACGATGAAGCGACCACACGTCTCGCCCGATATATAATCGGCAACCTCGACAACAACGGCAGACTTACACGCACGCTTGCCGACATAGCCGACGACATCACAGTGGCCACAGGCGACGAGGTGGGCCGCAGCGACCTGCTGCCGGCATACGACGCGGTACGTTCGCTCGATCCCCCCGGCGTATGCGCCGCCGACCTGCGCGATTGCCTGCTGCTGCAGCTGCGGCGCCGCGACGACGGCTCGGAAGTATACCGCGTAGCCATAGATATCGTAAGCCATTATTTCGACTTGCTGGGTACGCGCCGTACCGACAAAATCGCCGCCAGGCTGCGCACCGACAGTTCCATATTGGAGAGCGCCCTGCATCTTATCCGCAGCCTCGATCCATACCCCGGAAGTTCGGCGCAGTCTACCGCCGACAGGGCCTTGCACATCACTCCCGATCTTACAGTCGAACCAGACTACGAGGATGGCTCAAGAACACGCTTCCTGGTTTCGCTGGCCCAGAACATCCCCGAACTTGCTGTAGCCGACTGGGTGAATATACCGACAGAGACAGCCGGGGGCGCCCACAGCGAGGCCGCGGCATTCGGGCGGGCACGGGGCCGCGAAGCCCGCGACTTCATCGAACTGCTGAAACGCCGAAACGACACCCTGCTTGACGTGATGAAAGCCATTGTGGAGCTGCAGCCCGAGTTTTTCCGCACCGAGGATTCATCGGCAATCCGGCCTATGATTCTCAAGGAGGTGGCGGCACACACCGGCCGTGACATCTCGGTGGTTTCACGCGCTACAGCAGGCAAATACGTGGCCATGCCGGGAGGCACATATCCTCTGAAAATGTTTTTCAACGAGGCGCCGACGTCAGACGCCGACGTGTCTACACACAATATTCTTAAAACCATTGGCGACCTTATCGAAAACGAGGATAAATCGGCACCGCTGAGCGATGACGCCATAACCGCGCTTCTGCGCGACGAGGGGCTGGAGATAGCCCGCCGTACAGTGGCCAAATACCGCGAGCAACTCGGTATAGCCAACTCGCGCGCCCGCACCGAAAGGCGCATCAGCCCGCGTCCGAAACAATAACGCCGACTCGTTTGTCATAATAATAACTGACTCCTACAAGATGGACACCCCACAATATAAAAGCATAGCGGGCAGCACCCGCAGGCAAAGACGCCTGATTGCGGCATCAAACATCGTGTCGATGGTCTTTTCGCCGTTGTTCATTCCGGTTTACGGCTTCATCGTGGCGCTGACAGCGACACCGCTGCATTACATCTCTGTCTCTACAAAACTGATAACCCTCGCGGTAGTCGCCACTTTCGTGGCCATTCTGCCGCTGTTCGTCCTCTTCATCATGAAAGTGACCGGACGCATCAGCGACATCGACATCTCTAACCGGCGGCAGCGTACGCTGCCTATGCTGCTGATGTTTGTCTGCTACATCCTTGCCACGCTCTACGTCTATGCGGTACATGCCCCCGTATGGCTTGTGCTTTACTTCGCTTCGGGTGTGGTGTCGGCGTTGCTGCTCGGTATTGTCACCGTAGCCTGTAAATGGAAAATCAGCATGCACGGTGCCGGCGTAGGCAACCTGACAGGCATGTTCGTAGCCCTGCAGAAACTGGGATGCGCCGACCACAACATGATATGGCTCATCTGTGCCGCCGTGCTGATAGCCGGCCTGGTGGGGAGCGCCCGCATCATTCTGAACAAGCACACCCTCACGCAGGTATTCTGCGGAACATTGCTCAGCGCTCTTGTCACCTACTTCATGATGACAGCCTTCATTCACTGACAGCCAATCCATTATTTCTCACAGCTAATCCCCAATTAATGAATCCGGTAGTATCGATTATCATGGGCAGTACCAGCGACCTGCCTATTGTCAGCAAGGCGGCAGCCTTTCTGGACACTCTTGAAATTCCCTTCGAGATGCACGCCCTGCGCCCCCACCGTACTCCCCGCGCCGTCGAAGAGTTTGCCTCCCAGGCCCGCGACCGCGGCATCAAAGTAATCATCGCCGCCGCAGGCATGGCCGCCGCCCTGCCCGGCGTCATAGCCGCCCTTACTTTTTTTAATGATACGGCGACCACCGAGATCTACACTCTTTCCCTACGCGACGCTCTTCCGATCTGTCACGCTGTCTGGAATCGTCACTTCTGTAAGCCCTGTGCAGT
>CAZETN010000011.1:0-13442 GCA_964514475.1 uncultured Bacteroides sp. | reverse complement strand
CTAATTGGGAGAAAACGAATGGGTCCTTATGCATAACGGTCTGATTATGACCGCAAATGTAATTTGAAATCCGTTCGCTCCCAAATCGTTCTTAACAAATTGAATTTCAATAATTTCAAAGAACTCTTATGGCTTTTTAGTGGACACTAATGATTTGAGATTTATAATCTGTAAGTCAGCATCAAGTGAAAGCCAAGTTGTTTGTTATTTACAATCGGGTTGGTTATTGTGGTATTCCCTAAACGTATTGACATATCGGTATATTCCGTTCTTCTCGAATAGAAATCAATGCCGCCGGTCAGAAAAAGGCGTTTCCACAAACGATAATTTACAGATGCTTCAAGATGATTGAACGATGAATGGGAGGCGTCTCCCTGAACATCCACTGGCTTTCCTTCGGGGGTCAACGACCAGTCGTAGTTCGCATCATAACCACTCCATGTGTATATTTTGTAAAACTGGTTTGCGATCTTGACAGATATTCTGTTATCCGATAATGCCCAGTTCAAGCCGGCCTTGACCGAAAATCCGGATCCCCAGTTGTAATTGCGGTGATAATCCCGATAGAAGTCTGTCAGTACTCCGGCAAGAATGACACCATTGAGATGTAGATATCCGTCAAATGACATTGGCTTAGTTGGTGCATACCTGAACATGGCACCGCCTCCAATAGAAGCCGGGGATCCCATTTTATAGGGCACAGAACATGGGAAATAGGCGGCATTTCTTTCCGGTCGTATCGTGTCAGAGTCAAAAAAATCAAAATGCTGATATAGACCTACATTCAAATCCATGTCCTTTTTTTCGACAATTTCTTTAGAAAGAAGTCGGCCGATGATCTCAACCCTGCTTAGTAGCGGCTGCGATTTTATGCCTTGCAGTTCCATCAGGAAAGAGAAGTAATCGTATGGCGCTTTTGTAGATTCCGCAAATCTGTCACCGTACTCAATATCGATTTCGGCGACTGCTCCTGCCAGGCTACCCTCATCGTTTTCAATAAGTGACAGGTATCTGCCTCCCAATGACAACTCAACACAGATTGGCGGTATTCCGAATCGTCGTCCGGATGTGGCACGTTTCTTCCATGCCGCGCCGGTGACAATTCGGTTGATCCCCTTCATGGGATCAACAAGGAACGCTGCCAACTCGCGGCCAAAACGCTCGCCTCCGCCGCTACGGTCATCAAGGATAAGATCGGATGTGCGGTATAGCACTTCTCCAAGTGAAGCACCCCCTATTGGAGTGGCTATAATGTCATTGGTCGAGGGATACTCTTTTTCCATGAACATCTCCCACATGGCGCTCCCTCCGATTGCAAACAATTCGGATTGCCAGAAATTGAAACCGTTACTTCGTCCGGCATTGAAAAAAATTGAGCCATTGTAAGGATGGTCAAACATATTGGTGTGAAGATGGTCATCATCCCATTCAAAACCATGCTTGAAATTATCCTTGATGGTATTCCATGAAATATAGGCATAATGACCTTGAAGGACATATCTGTCGAAAGCCCAAAGACCGATGTTGAACCCCACAGTCTCGGCTCCCGCTCGCCAAAATGCTTTATGTTCGTGGAGACGAACATCAGCACTGTCAGGCAGAACGGGAGTTGCGACTATGTGTCGATATGGGATATATTCATTTTTACAGTTCGGGACTTGTATTGCTGGAACATTACTTTGGCAGCAAAAAAGCAAGCTATCAGTATTTACAGAAGATTGAGAGTGACCTCCAAACACTGTTTGGAGCAAAAATAAGATTGAAAATATATACCTAATCTTTTTCATACTTATTTTCCGGGCCTGCATGGAGCCTATAAGAGTTACGACAAGCTGACGCGACCAGCGGAGCCAACCTGCATTTTCCTTTCGCCATGCTGCTTCCTCTGCAAACCGCGAAGGAGTCTCACTCTGATGTTCCTCCAAAAATTTAATTGCCTTGCTTGCCATAATATTATTCATTAGTAAGTTCAACTGACAGTAATAATCGGCTGTCCGAAGAAAGAAGAGAGCATAGCGAGCGTAGCAATGGTGAAATTGTGCTGACCGCTCAACCACTTAGTGATTTCACTCGGTCTGCGTCCCAGAGCGTCGGCAAACTGTTTTTTCGATAAACCTTTTTGTCTCATAAGTGCATCTATGCGGTCGGATATTTCAAAAGAAAGGTCAACCTCTGCCTGAACGTTTGCCGGAATTGGACCGAGAATTTCTTCAAGTGTCTTGGAAGTACGTTTCATAGCTCAAATATATTGTCGGTTTCTATTGTCGATTCTGCAATATTCACGTTGCCGTTTGCTACTTCCTGTCTGAGCAGTTTTTCGAATTTTTGCAAGGTCATAACATATCCATTAAGGAGCGTGCCGTCTTCATATCGTTGAGACGCTTTCACGCCACCATTACCCAATACGAGTATCTTATCAGACAGACGCAGACAATAAAGACGCAGTTTGGAAGAAGTCACTGGCAGCGCGACGACAGAATCATTCATCTTGCCCTCCGGGCGGAAATAACGTTCCAACGCACCGTCTTGGCTATACGTTTGGTAAATGCGGCAATACGCGAGAAATCCTCGCTGTACTCGGCATCTTCTCTGAACTTGGTTACAAATTTTTCAAATTCAGATTCGACATCACGAAGAAACTGCAACGTATATATTGTGCAGTTCTCGCCGTCTTGGATAAGATATAAATCCACTTCACTCATGGGCATGTATATTGGCGTTTGATATTATAACGCAAAGGTAGAACAAATATTTCACTTAAAGATGAAACAAGCGCGAATTATTTTTCAAGTCATCATGGAAAGATGCCAATAAGAAGTGGAACGGCATTCTCCTCACTCCTCCTCAGGGGAAGGTCGCGCGCCGAGGGGGCTGAGCAAGACCCCGTTGAGCGCACCGCCGACGAGGGATATTTCTCACAGGAACAGACCTGCAACACAAAAAAGGAGACCGAAGTCTCCCTGAGATTAAGCAACTTTGTGTTGCTAAAATGAAGTATAAACACCTAACTGCGGAGCAAAGAAACACAATAGATGTGTTACTCCGGCAAAAAAAGAGCAGAAAAGAGATTGCGCAGACTATAGGAGTGTCGCAATCGACACTCTGCAGAGAGATAAAGCGCAACAGTGGTCAACGCGGCTACCACTGGCAACAGGCGCATGTAAAGGCAGCCGACCGACAGCGCCGGTTGCAGAACTACAGGAATTTAACGCTTGAAATACGTAATTTCATCCGCACCAGGATGTGCGAGAATCAATGGTCTCCTGCCCAGATTGTCGGCTGCCTCCGAAAGAAGGGCATGCCAGCTGTCTGCGTTGAGACAATCTACGCATACATAAGACATAAGAGCGGACAAAGAGAATGGCGGGGATCTCTGGAAGCACTGCCGTCATCAGCTCAAACGCCGAAAGCGTCAGGTCTCGGTTCCGTATGTGGCAGTACAGAACCGTACTATGATAGATGAACGACCGGCCGGATGGGATGGTTCCACACCAGGCGATTTCGAGATGGATACAATCGTCGGCAAGGATGGAAAAGGTGCAATTGTCACATTGGTGGAGAGGAACACCAACTTCACAATGGCGCGAAAACTGCCCGAAAGGAAGAATGCGAAGGCTCTGGCTCAGGCGGCCATCCTCATACTGTTGCCCTTTTATTAAGCACGTTTGTCTGCGGTTAGGGTGACATAGAGCGATATGGCCGACAATATGAATGAACTTATCAAGTCTGAAATTGTCATATAAGTGCAATGAATTGGTCCGAAACGCTAAAAAAACATGGCGGCGGTTAAACCGATTTCGTTTTCATGGCTCATAATGTAAAAAACTTCCCCGAAACGCATGCATGCACTGTCAACCTGACTGTATAATTCCTAATCCAGCAATCATGAACAGAACGATTACCATACTTGCATCAATATTTGTCTGTGGAGCCTTGATGTCTCCCGCAGCCATGTCGCAGGAGCGCGGTCGCGGACGTTATAATGGCGGAGGCGGCAACGGCCATCGTACCGAACAGCATGACCGCCCTTCGGGAAAAGGCAGCCGTCCCGGCAATATGGGACGCCCCTCCGGCGGCAACAAGCATGACCGTCCCAACAACGGATATAGGCCCGGACATAATGAGCCTCACCGCCCGGGAGCGTCAAATGGATTTCGTCCGGGACATGAACATGGATGGAGGCCCCCGTATCACGCAGTGGCTCCGAGGCCGCCTCACATGCATCACCGGCCCTGGGCACGGCCGGTTCCTCCTCCTCACTTCAGGCCCAGGCCGGGCGGTCCCCGTTTGTCCGCTATTTTAGGTGTGACGCTCGGTACGGCCCTGAATATCTCGCTGAATGCTCTGATGAACGGCGGATACAACGTAACGGGGTACGGCCCCTCGGCGGTGTACCTCAACGGGGTCAATTATTTTGACTGCTACTGGCCCGACGTGACGTTCAATTACAACAACAGCCGGTTCTGCAACGGCGAGTTCGTATATTCCACTTACGGCCATGACCGCAGCCGGTATAACCGTCTTTTTCAGCTGCTTACCACGTCGTATGGCGCTCCGGTATCGTCGTCGGGCAACAATGGGTCCATGACTTCGACCTGGTGGGGTTACAATAACGGCTACATCACGCTCAGTTACTTCCCCGACTACGCCAACAACGGCCGTCTCCGCTACTACACGGTCCTCTCCCTCGGCAACTGACTCCCCGTCGTGTCGGGTATCATGAACAGCAAAGGACGCGCAACGTTTTGTGTTGGCGCGCCCTTTGTTTTTAGTTTGCGGTGTGAGTGCCGGATAATCAGAATTCGGCGTTGCCGGGGAAGCGGGGGAAGGCGATGACGTCGCGGATGTTGGACATGCCGGTGACGAAGAGGACAAGGCGCTCGAAGCCGAGTCCGAAACCCGAGTGTGGCACTGTGCCGAAGCGGCGAGTGTCAAGGTACCACCACATGTCCTTCATGGGAATGTGCAGTTCTTCGATACGCTTCATCAGTTTGTCGTAGTCGGCCTCGCGCTCCGAGCCTCCGATGATTTCGCCTATCTGCGGGAAAAGGACGTCCATGGCCCGGACGGTTTTTTCGTCATCGTTCTGCTTCATATAGAAGGCTTTGATGTCGCGGGGATAGTCGGTGAGTATCACAGGGCGTCTGAAGTGTTCCTCGACAAGGAAACGCTCGTGTTCGCTCTGCAGGTCGGCTCCCCAGTATACGGGGAACTGGAATTTTTTGCCACTCTCCTCAAGTATTCTGATGCCCTCGGTATAGGTGAGGCGCACGAAGGCGTTGTTGCTTACCGCCTCGAGGCGGGCGACGAGATTTTCGTCGTACATCTTCTGAAGGAACTCGATGTCATCGCGTGCGTTGTCGAGAGCGAAGCGTATGCAGTACTTGATGAACTCTTCGGCCAGGTCCATGTTGTCGGTGATGTCGTAGAAGGCCATCTCCGGCTCAATCATCCAGAACTCGGCCAGGTGGCGTGGCGTGTTTGAGTTTTCGGCGCGGAAGGTGGGTCCGAAGGTGTAGATGGCGCCGAGTGCGGTGGCTCCGAGTTCGCCTTCAAGCTGACCCGAGACGGTCAGGGCTGTCATCTTGCCGAAGAAGTCTTTCGAATAGTCCACCTGTCCGTCCTCTGTTCTGGGCAGTTTGTCCAGCGGGAGTGTGGTCACCTGGAACATGGCGCCGGCGCCCTCGCAGTCGCTTTCGGTGATGAGCGGGGTATTGAGGTAGAAGAACCCTTTTTCGTTAAAGAACTTGTGTACGGCGTAGGCCAGCACCGAGCGCACGCGCAGAACGGCGCCGAAGGTGTTGGTACGCGGACGCAGATGGGCAATCTCGCGCAGGAATTCCAGTGTGTGCCCCTTTTTCTGCAAAGGATACTTCTCGGGGTCGGCAGTACCGTAGATTTCGAGGGTTTCGGCCTGTATCTCGCATGTCTGGCCCTTGCCCATGGATTCGACGAGTTTGCCGGTGACGCACAGCGACGAGCCGGTGGTGACGGGGCGCAGCCGGTCCTCGTCAAACCGGGTCATGTCAAAGACTATCTGTATGTTCTTGATGGATGATCCATCGTTGAGGGCCACAAACTGTACGTGCTTGTTGCCGCGGCGGGTGCGCACCCAGCCTTTTACGCAGACTTCCTGTCCGATAAGTTCGGGCCGGAAGATATCGCAGACTTTTGTACGTTTCATTTTCAAAGGATTGTTTTGTGCAAAATTACCAAAAAAACGCCATACCCCCAAAAAAACGTATGACAATGAGTGTAATATGCGGTAAAAAGCCGGGGAGACGCCCCCGAAAAAGTGTGATTCAGGGGCGTCTGCCGTATAATATGCTGCAGGAGGGTGCTATCTGACGAGGAGCCGGGCGGTGGCTGAGGCGCCGGTGCGGGTGGTGGCGCGTATCAGATAGAGACCTGCGACAGCGGGTGCGGTGACTGACGCTGTGTCTCCGTCGGCTGCAGTTGCCGAGACGGCAATGCCGCTGAGGTTGTAGACGGTTATGGTCTGCAGCGATGCGGCGCTTACTGTCACTTTTTCGCCGGGTACGGCCATAGTCGGGCTGACGGCGAGGCGTGCCCTCGGCTCGGTGACAATGTCGCTGATGCCGGCATTGGTGGTGTAGTGGGCCTTGATGGCGTTGATTTTGAGCGTGTGCGCGCCCTTGTATTCGGTCTTGGCGTTTGTCGAGAATTTAATCTGGGCAAATGTCAGGGGGTAGATGCTGCGGTCGGCCGGGTCGCCGATTTCACTGACCTTGAAACCTATTGTGTGGGATTTGCCGGGCATAAGGCCGTCGCCGTATTCATGCTTCAGCGAGCCGCGTGAGTCACCGGCCACACGCAGCGCGATGTCTGTCGCATGTACGGGCAGGTCGCTTTCAAATTCGACAGTCACGCTGTCGGCGAGTCCGTATACGGTGATGTCTTTGGCCAGAGTGATTTCGCTCTTGCCGCGCGGAGCATTGTAGGTGTAGGTTATCGTGCCGTTTTCGCCGAGGGTCACGTCCTTGAGGCCGGAGTTGCCTTTGGCGGTCCATCCCGACCATGCCGTTCTGTCGAGGAGCATCACCGGCTGTTCCGGAATTTGCACCAGTATGTCGGCGCTCAGGGTCTTGTCGCCCATCACTCCGGTAAGGCCGGCTACGCCGTTGGCGACGGCATGAACCGTGCCGCTGTTGTCGACGGTGGCGGCTTCGGGGTTATCGCAGGTCCACTCGAACAGCGAAGGGTCGAAGTACGATGTCTTGCCGTTTATATCTGCTTTCGGCTCCAGTGTATAGGGGTGCATGAGGTCCACCACTATTGTCTGCGCGTGCAGTTGGGGCTGCACCGACATAATCTCTATTTCTTTGCTTACCGAAACCCCGTTGGATGAGGTGACGGTTATGGTACCTTTACCGGGGACTGTTGCCGCAACAAGCATATTGCCCTTTCCGGTACCGGCCGCTTTGTCGCATGTGACTGTGAAATCCTTATAGTTCCAGTCCAGGGGTGTGCCGTATTTGTTGTAGGCGATTACCGCGGGCTCGTAGAAAGCGCCGGCCGGGGCCGATAGGGTGATGTCGTTGAATTCGAGCTGTGCGATTTCCGTATCTGTGTCGTCCGAGGTATTGAACACCATCCATCCGTTGCCGACAGCGCGCGGCGTGCCCTCGGTGGTCGTGTTGATGATGCGGTCGGTGACCATCAGTTCTGCCGAGCCTCCGGCGTCCACGTTAATCAGGTTCCATACACCCAGATTGCGTACAATCTGACACATCTGGTCGGTGGTGCAGCCGTACGACTCGCCGTAACTGTCCGTCGACTTGTCGATGACAATCATGTACAGCGTGTTGTTGTCCTTTGAAACGCCATAGGCCGAGCGCGAGTAAATCATGGTGTTGTACGAGTCCCATTTGTCCTGAGGGGTGATTTCGCCGTCCTTCATCACCATCATGTTTCCTCCCAGGGCGTTGGATATGGGCGGTATCACGTCCTTTCCGTCGCGGCTGAACACAAACGAGTAGTTTACCGTCAGGTCATCGCCGCATTCAAGAACGGCCAGCTCGTCGCCGCGGCTCACCAGGGCGGCGTCGTGAGTGCCGAGCGTGCCGCGTCCATTGGAACGGCGGACTTCGGCTACTTTGAAGCGGATTTCCTTACCGGACATCCATGTCTCGCCGTCGGCCAAATCGAGGAGCACTTCGGTGCAGTCCGATGTCTCGTCTATGTCGTAGTGCAGGTCGTTCCACTGTATCTGCTCGGGAGTGTCGGCGTACAGGGGCAGAAACTGGCGTGTGCTTCCGAAACATTTTGTGTACAGCGAAGTCTGCCCGGGCTTGAAGCCTTTGTTGCAGTTGATCCATGTGCGTGTTCCGAGTTTTGCGGTGGTGAAGGTCTGTATTGCGTCGCAGGCGTCGATAAACAGACCGTTGTCGTCGGTGACGCCTACAATTCCCTGATGGCGTGTGCTGAAGGCGCTCCACCAGTGCGGCACTGATGTGGCATCGATGGCCATCATGCCGTTGCGCATGTTTACACCGTGTGTCGAGGCCAGGTAGGCATTGTACTGCGGCTGTGTGCTTACAATCCAGAAGTTGCCGTTCTGTGCCGCAAACGCGTGTTTGTTTTTGCCGGAATGGCGTTGCGAGGCTTTGACAAGGAGTTCGGTGCCCTGCGACAGGTCGTTGGGCAGATTGGTCTCGATGCGTATGTACGGATTGGACATGTCCACGGTGACCATGTTGATGTTGAGCGGGTGTGCCGCCTCGGTGAGCCGGTAGCGGTAGTAGCGGGCTCCGGGTCCGATCTGGCGTTCAAGGTGTTTGGTCAGCAGGGCTGTGCCGCCGTCGTAGGCGATGGTCTGCGATGTCTGTGCCGTCAGCGTCATGGTCGTTGTGGCCACGGCGGTTCCAAGAAGAAGTAAAAGTTTTTTCATATTTTTCAGGCTTTGATTTTCATTAAGGCATATGAAGCCGGCGAAGGTAAGGTCTCGAAGTCTTGAGAAAAGTCAGGCATAAGCTGTCACAAGGATTTTCTGCAAAATTGCAAATAATATCCCGAATATGCAAATTTTCGTAAAAATCGGACAGGCCGGCTGCTGCGCTTGATAGATTGAAACATGTCAAGCGGGGGGGAGCGCTTGAGCGTGTTCAATCAATCAAGCAAGCATCAGTGTCGGTGTCTTCGGACATAACAAACCCCGCCGGTCACATCAGTAATCGGTGGGGTTTTGTAGTGTGGCGTCGGAGGGTTATTCGAACGAACCCATTTTAAGGAAGTTTACCTCCTCCTGGGTGAGGTAGCGCCAACGTCCGCGGGGCAGGTTCTTTTTGGTGAGGCCGGCGAAGTATACGCGGTCGAGTTTGGTGACGTGGTAGCCGAGGCTTTCGAAGATGTGGCGGACAATGCGGTTGCGGCCCGAGTGGATTTCGATGCCTACCTGGTTGCGGTCGGTTTCGGTGGCATAGCCTATGGCGTCGGCGTGGATTTCGCCGTCTTCAAGTTCGATGCCGTCGGCGATGCGCTGCATGTCGTCTTCGGTGACGTCCTTGTCGGTCCACACGTGATAGATTTTTTTCTTGACGTACTGCGGGTGAGTCAGTTTCGAGGCCAGGTCGCCGTCGTTAGTGAGCAGCAGGACTCCGGTGGTGTTGCGGTCGAGGCGTCCCACAGGGTAGATGCGCTCCTTGCAGGCTCCTTTGACGATGTCCATGACAGTGAGGCGTCCGTTGGGGTCGTCGGATGTGGTGACGCAGTCCTTGGGCTTGTTGAGCAGGATGTAGCATTTGCGCTCCAGGGCCACGACCTTCTCGTCGTATTCGACTACATCGCTATGGGTGATTTTTGTGCCCAGCTCGGTAACGACATTGCCGTTAACCTTTACCAGGCCCTGCTGGATGAATTCGTCGGCCTCGCGGCGCGAGCATATGCCGGCGTTAGCCATGAATTTGTTAAGGCGAATCTGTTCGTTGGGGTCGGGAATGGGCATTTCGTACTCAATCTGCTTGGGACGCGGAGTGAAGCTTTTGCCCTTGGCCATAAATCCGCCCTGATTGTTTCGGCGGTTCTGATTGTTGAAGCCTCCCTGACGGTTGTTGAAGCCTCCCTGACGGTTGTTGTTGTAACCGCCCTGACGGTTATTGTTGTAGCCGCCCTGACGGTTGTTGTTGTACCCGCCCTGACGGTTATTGTTGTAGCCGCCCTGGCGGTTGGGGTTGTTGTACCCGCCCTGACGACCCTGGTTGTTATAGCCTTCCTGGCGGTTCGGGTTGTTGTATGCGCCGCCCTGACGGTTGTTGTTGTAGCCGCCCTGACGGTTGTTGTTGTACCCGCCCTGACGGTTATTGTTGTAGCCGCCCTGACGGTTGTTGTAGGGGCGCGGCTGATAAGGACGCTGCTGTGCTGTTGCGTTTTCGCCGGCGGTCTCGCCCTCGCTGTTTTCGTTGTTGTAGGGGCGGGGCTGATAGTGGTGCTGGGGACGGGGCTGGTAACCGCCCTGGCGGTTCTGATAGCCGTTCGGGTTATAGCCGCCCTGACGGTTCTGGTATCCGCCCGGATTGAATGGGCGCTGATACTGACGGGGCTGATAGCTTTGTGCGCGGTAGGTGCGCTGTTCGGTATTTTCGCTTCGGGCTGAGCCTTCGGCGGCCTGGCTTGCGGAGGTGTTGTTGAACGTCGATGCCTGTTCGCCTTCACTGCGAACTTGTCCGATGCGGGGACGTTTGGGTTTCTTTTCGTTTGTGTCCATGATAAGAAGTGCGTGGGGTGAGAGAGGGGGTAAATGAGGTGAAGGTAATGAGGGATTATGAAACTAAGAAAGGGGAAGAGTGAATAAGGAGGGTATGTTTACAGTGAATTATGTATAGAAAGTCGTATAAGTGGCTGAATGCCGGTGTTGCGGCCGAGTGCCCTTCGGGTTACGGCTGATGTGTGGCGTGCTGCGGTAACAGTTGAGCGGAACTGTGGTTGAAAAATCCGGAATTGTTTTTCCGGAATAATGCAGAAATGTGTTTATATCGTTTTGTCGGAATTGTCATTGAACGGGCGCGCGCCAAGCGTGCCCGATGATGCTGCAAAGATACAAAAAATAATGACAAAAGGTACATTTACGGTAAAAAAAACTGCAAAATCCGGTAAAAAACGTTTTTCAGGTTGTATTTCGGTAATAAAACGCCGCCGGAGGGGTTTTTGTTGAGGAGATGGCGTTCCTGGTACTTGTCTGACAATAAGAGCTTGTTTAACAATAAATGTTAACGACAGGGCTGTCAGTCGTCGAGTAGATTTTCGTTTGTGATAAGGGAGTTATGGGGTTCCATAACGACCGAAGAACAGACGGAAAGATGCCGACGAATGGCAGCTCAACGGAAATATTTTTATTGACGTTAACGGACATATGGTTTTCTTAAAGAATACAGAGAGCTTGAAATTTATATTGAAGTTACTTTCGCGTCGCATATCTTGGCCGCTTTTCATCCTGTTCCTCAGTCGTGTACGTCCGGTACACTCCTTCGTCACAAAACGAAAATCAGCTCAAGCTCTGCGACCCTGTCGTCAACATTTATTATTAAACAAGCTCTAAATGCTGACGACAGGGCTGTCGGCCGCCGGCATATATCATAATATATACAGGCCCGGCCCCTGAGAATGGAATTTTTTCCAGGGGCCGGGACAGTTATCAGGGCTGAGGCTGTATCAGCGTACTATTTTCAGTGTGTGTGTGCCGTTGAGCACGGCTATGTACAGACCGGCGGGGAGGTCGGGCAACGTGATTGCGACGCTGCCGCCGAGATTGCCGTTATAAAGGTCGGCGACAAGGCGTCCCGAGGCGTTGTACAGCTTGACCGCAGCATCGGACGGAGCCGTTACGGTGAGTACGTTGCCGTTCAGACGCAGATTTTCGGCGTAGTCGTCCGCACCGATGCCGTCGACACCGGCCTGACTCGAATATGTGAACGAAATCAGGGGCGAGTAGTCGTTGGTGACGGTTTTGCCGTCGGCGTCGACATATGTCGAGCGCAGACGTGCATAATAGACTTTGCCGTCCTGCATGGCTTTTGAACTGATTTTGATTTCAGAGGCGTTGTTTACTTTTGTATCGCACCATGTCATGCGGTCGAAGGTGGTGGTATACCAGCAGTTGCGGACTGTAATGGACGGTGTGGCGGCCACTTCGACGCGGGCTTCGCGCATGCCTTCGACCGGCGAAATCCTGAGGGGCTGGTCGGCATGCCATGTGCCGCCGTCCTGCGGGATGAGGAAGTTGGGATTGCCGGCTGCGATGAATTTGGTGGTGAAGCTGACTGTGGGTGTGGTCTTTGCGCCGTCCTCGCTGATAACGCGGGCAAAATACTGTGTATTTCCGGCCAGAAAGCAGCGCGGAATTTGGTAGCTGCCGCCTTCGGCATTGATTTCAAGCACAATGTTGCGTTCGCCGAAGTCGGCGGCCGAGGCCAGCTGCAGAGTGGCCTTCCGGTCGGGGAAAGTCCATCGGATGTCGGGCGAAAGTTCGACGTCTATGGCGTTGTTGCCGGGATAGAGGATCTGGAAGTTTCGCGGAGTCAGGGCTCTCGATGCGCTTACGCCGTCTTTGTAGCCGGCTGCGCAGGCATTGACGCGCCAGTAGATTTTGCGGTCGACCGGAAGTCCGCGGAAGAGGCAGTCGGCAGCTCCGGTGGCGGTTGCTTCGGTACCGTCGACCGCTACAGCCATAATCACGTCGGACATGGCGGCGTCGTTGGCAAAAATGATGATATAGCTTTGGGCATCGCGTACCGCTGTCCAGCTGAAGGTGAAGGGCATCTCCAGTTCGGCGCCGTCGTCCGGGGCGGTTATGACGGGCGCATCCAGTGAGTTTGCGGGCACGGCGGGCGAGGCTGCCTGGTATTCGTTGGCGAAACGGTCGAGGGGGCATACGTAGTAGTCGAAGCCTACCAGCCTGGAGTTGGGCAAAGTATACGAGTTGGTGTAGGTCATGCCGAGCAGATAGGCGGCCTGGCGGTCAAATGAAGCGCCTTGGGGTACGGCATATACGGTGTAGCGCATGCCCGGAATGGCGTCCCAGTCAAGTGTGGCGCCGTTGCGGGTCACGTTCTTCACTGCTCCGGGGTCGGTGGCTGTCTCCCATGTCATGGGGGGGAGCAGAGCCGGTGAGGTGAATACAGTCTTGCGGAGGTGGTATCCGAATTTGTCAGGGTTGGAGAACATGTACTTCGACGAGAAGAAAACCGAACCGGGCGCTTCGTTGCGCGTGTAGCGGCGATTGAGTCCGACCTGGTCGCTGAGTTCGTCAAAACCCCATGCGGTCACTGTCTCCAGGTAGTGTGATGGATATACGTGGCGGCCGAATTTGTCGGCTACCTGACTCCACCAGCGGCATATCTGGTCGTAGTCCTGACTGCTGCCGATGCGCCAGTAAATCTGCGGAGAAATGTAGTCGAGGGCCTGGTCCTTGAGCCATGCCAGCGGTT
>CAZETN010000010.1:0-13731 GCA_964514475.1 uncultured Bacteroides sp. | reverse complement strand
TGTTTCAGGATATATAGGATATGATTGCTGCCCCGACGGGGGGGCGAGGAGTATTACCGTACCCAGTCGAGGGGGTTGAGCTTTTCGCGTTCGTGACGGACCTCGAAATGCAGGACAGCACGCGACGGGTCATCGTCGTCGGGCTGAACGGTACCGATGGCGGCGCCGGCTTTTACGGTGGCTCCTTTGCGGACGCTCAGAGCTGTAAGTCCGGCATACACCGTAAGGTACTGTCCGTGACGGATAATGACGATATTGCTGTAGCCCGGCATAAAGAACACCGACGACACTGTTCCGTCAAAGACGGCGCGGGCCTTCGTACCCGGACTCACGGCTATGTCGATACCCGAATTGTTGACTTGCACGTTGCTGATTTTTTGATGTTCGGTACGTCCGAACGTGCCTACCACGCTATACCGCCCCGCCACCGGAAAAAGCAGGCGTCCCTTGTTGGCGGCAAATGTTCCGGACAACGCCCGGTCGGCATCGGCGACAGCAGTAGCGGGTTGCCCGGCAGGGGCGGACGCCGAGGATGCCGTGCCGGATTTCTCCGGTTCCGACGATTTTGCGGCAGTTTCGCCGCCGCTCTTTCTTTCCTTGTCACGGGCGGCTTTTGCCCGGGCTTCGGCTTCGGCGCGGGCCTTGGCGCGGGCCCGTTCCTCAGCCTCGCGACGACGCTGCTCTTCGGCGATGATACGGTCAAGCTCACGGTCAAGTTCGCGCACGCGTTTCTGTTTCTCGCCGAGTATGCGGTTCAGGCTGGCTGTCTCGCCGCGCAACTCGTCGACTACCTGTTGCTGTTTCTGTTTCTGCTGCACGAGGGTCTGACGCGAGGCACTCAGCTGCGACAAGGCCGAAGCCTGACTGTGGCGCAGCCCCTGCAGATGCTGGCGGCGCTCCTTCAATACTGCAGAACGCGCGCGCAGTCGACCGATTTTCCGTGTACGCCAGCCGTTAAGCTGGTCAAGATAGCTGACTCGACGGCGGGCAGCGTCAAACGACGGCGCCGAAAATACAAAGGCCACATCATTGACCGACTTACGGCGCTGGCGCATGCTGCGCAGGGTTTCCTTCAGACCCTCGCGCAGACCGTCCACCTGGGTCTCAAGAACAGTAATCGTATCGGCCACGGCACTGATGGCGCCATTAAGCGAGTCGATGCGGCTGTTGAGAGCGCCTATTCGGTTCTCCTGCCGGCGTATTCCGGCGTTAAGACCCTCGAGTTGCTCAAGGCTGCGCCGCGTCTGCTGTTGCGTGCGCGTGATACGTGTGCGTGTCTCGGCTATTTCCTTCTGAGTGCGGCTGCGTTCGCTACGCACCGATCCGGCAGTCCGCTCGGCCGGAGCGGTACTCTTGTGCTCGGTGCGCGCCGGTGTACGGCGCGTGCGCTTGCGTGCGGCGTCGGCCGAGGCATAGCCCAGCAGCAGTATCAGCGACAACAGCAGTACCTGACGTATGTAGTGTGACAATTCTTCGGCTATTGCTAAGGATTAGATAAAAAGAAATTCGTTATACCGGGACCGGGATGACATACACTGTCACTGCGCACCCCCGAGTTCTCCGGCCAGACGTCTGATATCCGCCAGGCTGTAGCGGCGGTAACCGCTGAAGTCGTTACGGAATCTGACGGTCGTGGACGGGTCGTTCCAGACTGCACGGTCAGGGCTCCATACAAGCGTAAGCTCTATGGGGGTCTTGCGTACTTCGGCATTGATGTTTATCACCGAGGCCACAAGTCCTGCCGGGGTATCAGTATAACCGGACAGACTGACAGTGGCGATGTCGTCGCCTGAGGCATTACGTATATGTACCGGACTTTCGCCCTGCGTGTCAAGTCCGAGCATCATGCCCTGCATCATGCCCAGACTCAGATTGTGGTCGCTGAGAAAACCAGCCGTGGCGGCACTGAAAACTGCCTTGTGGAAACGGTCTACCACCCATACCGAGTCGGAGGTCACCTGTACGGCGGCCACCTCCATACCCAGCATGCGCATGGACATGTTTATAACGGAGTCGCGCAACATGGTTACGCGGCCTGACAGGGCGAATTTTTTCGGCTGCGTCAACGACAGTCGCACCGGCATCTGCACGCTTGTCCATGCCGACGGATTATAGTTAGCCGACCCTGAAGCCGGCACAACGGTTGCGACATCCGGCTTTGCCGCCGGCGCCGCGGTCTTGGGGGCAGAGCACGATACTCCGGCTCCGGCGACAGCCAGGCAGGCAAGTAATCGGCTCATGGTTCGCAGTGTCCTCTGCATATATCTTTTGTTTTTATTGGTTTGCCTTAGGGTTATTTGAACAGGTAGGCGCGGACTTTTATCTTACGCTCGAGCAGTTCGGAGTCCTCGGGTCTGAGGGCCGCCGCACGCTGCCAGAAGCGCACGGCCTCGTCCGGAAATCCACACATATAGTATATGTCGCCGGCATGTTCGAGGATGTCGTTGCCGATGATTTCGTCAAAACTGTCGTCTTCGACCAGGTCAAAAGCGGGCACTCCGATGCTGTCCATTACGGCTGAATCCACAACAACGGCGATGCTGTCGACCTCGGCCAATTCGGAGTCGACCGAATCGGTGGCAGCGACACTCGACAGCAGAATCAGGAGCGCCTTGTCTATATAGGTGCGGGCATCCTTGTAGTCGCGCCGCTTGAACTTTACCCAGGCATACGTGTCAAGATATGTCGGGTTTTCGGGTTCGGCGGCGATGGCGTAGCCGGCATAGCGCTCGGCGCGGTCAAGGTCGCGATCGGCAACGGCCATGTAATAGGCCGCGTTATTGTAAGCCATGTAGTTTTCGCGGTTGAGAGCGATGGCACGGTCATAGATGGCGATAGCGCTGTCGGCATTGCCTGCGCGGTGATAGGTGTCGGCCAGCACTGTCAGCAGGTTGCTGACAGCGGCAGGGTTGCGTACATCGCCGATGTCCACCGAGCGTATGACGGCTATGGCTTCGTCAAACTGCTTGCGGCCGCTGAGTACACCGGACATCGCTATGGGATAATAAAATGACTGCGGAAACAGATCCAGACCGGGACGCGCGTCACGCAGAACGGCATCGAGCGAGTCAGCCTGATAGTCGGCGCTTACCAGCATCTGTCGCGTAACATCGTCGCCGGGGTCCAGCGCCACCGCGTATCCGAACTGCTCGCGCGCGCTGTCATAGCGTCCGCGGCCAAGTTCAAACAAACCGTACATGCGGTGCATCTGGGGTTCGTCGCTATGCAGGTTCCCGAGAATTTCGAACAGCCGGTTTATCCGCGGCCATTGTGTCGAGTCGTCGTAGAGTTCGGTAAGGTATCCGCGCATTATCTGTTCCTTGACGTCAAACTCGAGATTGCCGCTCTCAAGAGCGCGAAAAACCTCACGCGAGTATGCGGCCGAGTCGCCTCGGGCACGATAATATTCGGACAGCTGCTGATATGTGCGTCCGTCTGTACTGTCGAGTGCCGCGGCACGATGCAGGTATTCGAGCGTAAGGCTGTCGCGGCCGAACTGGTCATTGAGCATAGACGCGAACAGCAGCGCCGTCACCTCGCGAGGCATCGCCTCGAGCATCGCCTTCACCTCAGCGTCGGCAGCGGCCGTATCGTTGCGCAGCATCAGCGTGCGTATCTTCTGTGAACTCAGCATCACATCCTTTCCGCTCTCGCTTTCGATACGTCCGTATATAGCGATGGCGCTGTCATAGTCGGCGATATCGTGGTTGTATATGTAGCGGCGGGTATACGCCTGAGCCAGGTTCTGTGCCGGCTCGGTGCGCGTGGGATATATCGAGTCAAGAGTGCGCCAGACTTCCACGGCATCGCTGTATTTGCCCAGCCGGTCTGCCGTCACGGCGAGGCTCGAACCCAAAAAATAGTCGCCGGTGTCATGCAGCCACGACTGCCTTATCACCTCGTAATTGGCGAGAGCCCCGGCAGAATCCATATCGTAGACGGCAGCCTTGACCAGAGCCGAATTTCCGGTGATAGCGGGGTCGTCAGGAGCCAGTTCTTCGGCATATTCGAGCATGTTCATTCCGCCGCCGATGCTGTCGCCGGCAATGGCCTGATAAGCGCTTATGAATACGTATTCGGCCTTGCGCTGCCGCGCGGCACTGTCCCAGGCGACTTTGCCGCGACGCGACTTTGCGGCCACTGCGCTGAACAGCATTCCGGCTGTCAGCAGCAAAACCGCCACAACGGGCAACAGACGCAGACCTGAATATATCGAAATCGTTTTTTTCATTTTCATGATGTCTCGACAAGTAAGCTGAAAATATACGGCTTATAAAAATTTTGAATGGATTATGAAATGATTTTCGGGCCTGAATGAGGTAGTTTAGCGAATTAAACAACTGAGTGAAACCATAAAAGCGCTCATAATACTTCAAAATCACATACACGTACGGACTTACTTAATATATATCTGATTTTCGGAACTTACTTATCTATCTAACACACAAGCGGCGATAATGTCGCAGGCGGTATGCGCGTTTTTTTCCGTTTGGCTTCATTTTACGCCGGTATGGCCGAAGCCTCCTTCGCCCCGCTCGCTGTCGGCAAGCCCTGAAGAAAGACTCCATACAACGTGGCTGTAACGGGCCACAACCATCTGGGCTATGCGCTCGCCGGGACTGACGATAAACGGCTCGTTGCCGTGATTGATCAGTATCACCCCAATTTCACCGCGATAATCGGCATCGATTGTTCCGGGCGAATTGACCAATGTCACCCCATGCTTCAGAGCGAGTCCGCTGCGGGGACGCAACTGCATTTCAAAGCCCTCGGGCAACTCTACACGCAACCCCGTGGGCACGAGCACGCGTTCGCCCGGAGCAATCGTAAGCGGCGCATCCACATTGGCACGTACATCCATTCCGGCCGCCTGTGGTGTCGAATACTGCGGATTGGGCTGCAACCCGCAATTTACTATTTTTACAATCACTTCGTCCATAGACTGTTGACTATTGATTTATCAAGTGTTAATTAATTCTGTTTATATTAAAGCTCAACTTGAAATCCGCATGAAAATTTGGATTTGCAAATCCAAATTTTCATGTCCGCGTCCGGGTTGCCGTGTATTGAAGTTTTGCTTTAACCATGAGACTCCGTAAGCACATGTTAAAGCGCAGCTTTAACCTCCTGCGCTACGGCCGGGAGGATATTGATTAAAGGATTGCTTTAATGTTTAGTATGTGATGCGGCGCGTACCGCGGTCAGTCTTCAACAGGTACATGCCACGGGCCTGAAGGCGGTAGCGCGACACTCCGGCGGGAAGGGTGCGCTGGCTTACAAGGGTGCCCAGGACAGTATACAGGCGCACCGTGGCCGGGCGCGAAAGAGTGACATACAGATAGCCGCCACGAACACCCGTATCAAGGCCATCGGCAATGAGTTCCGGAGTATTGTCGGCGTCAGTGCAGCCTTCGTCAGCGGGTACGCTGTACTGGCGCACAAGCTCCCACTGCGGGGGTACAGCCCCGGCATGTGCGGACACACCAAGGAGCGCCGCCACGACAAGCAGACTTCGCGCGTATGTAACTATTGTATGGTTCACGCCCCAAAATTACAAAAAAAATTGTAAATTTGCGCTGATATTTCAACCGGGCGACATCAACGTCCCGCTGTTTTGTGCTGTCGGCCCCGTCCCCGGGCGCCGGCCATACTGTAACCATAATTTTCCCGTCAGAATATATCATGACTGAAAAAGAACTCAAGGAACTCATCAACCGCGACACCGATGGCCTGCTTATTTACGAATACATAGCCAACAATACCGGACGTGACGACAGTGTGCTGCCCGCTCTGTGCGAGGCGCTCTGCGAAATCGACCGCACGGGACAGTTCACGGCATCGGCGGCCAGATTTCTGAATGCAGTCGACGCCGTCGCCTATGCCGACGAGGTGCGTCGCCTCGCAGAGTCCACAATCGACCGCGACCGCGAGCGCCGCTACATCGGTGACCTTATGGAAAGCCTTTACGGACCGGTCGACGCCCTGGACATCAAAGCCATGTCAGCTGCCGACAACAACTTCCGCCGCATGTACAAGCGGCTGTATGCCGACAGCGCGATGTGACCTCAAAAAAAAACACGTCCGGCCATCATTAATCAACCGATAATCGTCAACCGCATATATGTATAACCTAAAACGTTTTCTGACCATGACAGTGATGGCGGTGCTGCTCGCCGCCTGCGGCAACAGTACGGCCAAAGCCGAAGGTGCCGACGACACTGCGGGGTCAGACTCCATCGTATCAATGAAACCTACAGACGACAAATTTGTCGAACTGCACACCTCGGTGGGAGACATCGTGGTGCGTCTCTTCGGCGACACCCCGCGACACCAGGCCAACTTCATAAAACTGGTGAACGAGGGCTTCTATGACAATGTGCTTTTTCACCGCGTCATCGACCAGTTCATGATTCAGACCGGCGACCCGGACAGCCGCACGGCACAGCCCGGACAGATGCTGGGATCGGGAGGCCCCGGCTACGAAATCGAAGCCGAAATCGTATACCCGCGCCACTTCCATCACCGCGGCGCACTCGCAGCCGCACGACAGGGCGACCAGACAAATCCGCAGCGACGCTCGTCGGGCTCGCAGTTCTACATCGTCACCGGCGCCAAAGTAAGCCCGGCGATGATGCAGCGGCTGCAGGAGCAGTTCGCTTTCAGCGACAAACAGAACGAGTTCCAGCGCCTTGCTTCGGCACAGATGGACAAAATCCGCACCATGCAGATGCAGGGCGACACGGCGGGACTCAACAGACTTCAGCGCGAAATCATCGCCCAGGTCGAGGCCAAGTTTGCCGGGCAGCCCGAAAAAAAGCTGCCGCAGGATGTCGTGGACGCCTACATCAGCGAGGGCGGCGCTCCGCATCTTGACGGCGCCTATACCGTTTTCGGCGAGGTTGTCAGCGGCATGGAGACAGTCGAAAAAATCGAGAAGGCGCAGACCGACTCCCACGACCGTCCCACTCAGGACATCCGCATACTCAAGGCAAAGGTCATCGACTACAAAGGCGCCTCCGCGCCTGACTCCACACCGACTTCCGCCGCAAAATGAGTGTAATCACTCTTGACAACGGCCTGCGAGTGGTACACAGCCGCCACGACACCACTGCCATGGTGGCCGTAAATGTGCTGTACAATGCCGGCTCGCGCGATGAAAAGCCATCTTTGACCGGCCTGGCGCACCTGTTCGAGCACGCCATGTTCGGAGGCAGCGCGCACATCCCTGATTTCGATGCCGTTCTCACGGCAGCCGGAGGCGAGAACAACGCCTTTACGTCAATGGACTTCACCAACTACTACGCCGCCGCGCCGGCACATAACGCCGAGACGCTGTTCTGTGTGGAGTCGGACCGTATGCTAAGGCCAAAGCTGTCACAGCAGACCGTCGACGTGCAGCGCCGCGTGGTAACCGAGGAATTCAACCAGCAGTGCCTCAACCGCCCCTACGGCGACCTGATGCACCACCTGCTGCCGATGATATATCCTGGCTCGCATCCATATTCGTGGCCCGTCATAGGCAAGACGCCGCAACATGTGGCCGAGGCTACCCGCGACGACCTGGAGGCATGGTTCGACAGGCTCTACATGCCCTCGAACGCCGTTCTCGCTGTCACCGGAAACATCAGCGCCGACAGAGCCTTCGAATTCGCAGCAAAATGGTTCGGCGACATTCGGGACCGCAAGACAACTCCGCGCGACATTCCCGTGATAACCGCCCCCTCCGCACCGGTCGTAAAGACTGTCTACGGAAACGTCCCCTCCACGATGATTGTGGTGGCTTTCCTCATGGACCCCTATGGCACCGACGCCTTCCTCGGTGCCGACGCCATCACCGACCTGCTCAGCGCCGGGCGTGCCGCACGGTTGTATCACCGCCTTATTCTGACGGCAAATCCGCTGTTCGCCTCGTGCGACGCCTCGATTACCGGATACGAGCATCAGGGACTGCTGATGATGACAGGACGCCTTGCCGACGAGAACACCGACCCGCACCGCGCCGCCGACGCACTCATCGCCGAAGGACGCCGCATAATGACCGAAGGGGTGACCGCCCGCGAGTTGCAACGCCTCAAAAACAGCCGCATCTCGCTCGACGCCGATGCACGCGCCGACTATCTGGGGTACGGCCAGCACATCGCCCTTGAAGTAATGCACGCCGAACAACCCGACGAGGTTCTGACGCGTTATAAGAACATGGATGCCTCGCTGCTTGTCGACACCGCCCGAAAAATCTTCGGCGACACGGCGCCGGCAATCCTGATTTACCGGCCCGAAGCCCTGCGGAAAGCCGGCAATGCATCTTAACAAAACGGTTTATGAAAGAATTCGTATTAAGTCAGGAAGCCAACGAACGCGCTGTCCTTGTAGGACTGATAACTCCCGCGCAGCCTGAGGCAAAAACAATGGAATACCTTGCCGAGCTGGCCTTTCTGGCCGACACCGCCGGCGCCGTCACCGAAAAGATGTTCGTGCAGAAGCTCGACTACCCTAACCCGCGCACATACGTGGGCAAAGGCAAACTCGAGGAGTTGCGTCTGTATGTCGAGGAAAACGAAATCGGTCTGGTAATCTTTGACGACGACCTGACCTCCAAACAGGTTTCAAACATCGAGAAGGAACTGAAGGTGAAAATCCTTGACCGCACCAGTCTCATCCTCGACATTTTCGCGCGACGCGCCCAGACCGCCAGCGCCAAGACACAGGTCGAGCTTGCCCAATACCAATATCTGTTGCCACGCCTCACGCGCATGTGGACACACCTCGAGCGTCAGCGCGGCGGTATCGGCATGCGCGGTCCCGGCGAGACTCAGATCGAGACCGACCGACGCATCATCCTCAACAAGATATCGTTGCTCAAGCAGGAACTCGCGGCCATAGACAAGCAAAAGACAGTGCAGCGCAAAAACCGAGGCAAGCTAACCCGTGTGGCATTGGTGGGGTACACCAATGTGGGCAAGTCCACCATCATGAACCTGCTCAGCAAGAGCGACGTCTTTGCCGAAAACAAACTCTTCGCCACACTCGACACGACAGTGCGCAAGATAGCCATCGACAATCTGCCCATCCTGCTGACTGACACCGTAGGCTTCATACGCAAGTTGCCCACACATCTGGTCAACTCGTTCAAATCGACTCTCGACGAGGTCCGCGAAGCCGACCTGCTGGTACATGTCGTGGACATTTCGCACCCGAATTTCGAGGAGCAGATCGAGGTGGTCAACAAAACTCTCCACGATGTGTGTGGCTCCGAGGACAAACCCGTGCTGATGGTATTCAACAAAATCGACGCCTTCAGCTATACGCCCAAGGACGAGAACGACCTGACCCCCCGCACCCGCGCCAACATTCCGCTCGAGGAGCTCGAACACTCGTGGATGTCGCGTCTGGGCGAAGACTGCGTGTTCATTTCGGCCAAAAAGAACATCAACATCGACCTGCTGAAACAGAAGATATACGACAAGGCCGCCAAAATACATACCGAGCGGTTTCCATACAATGACTTCCTGTACCAGCATTACGACGAGTTGGGCGAGGTTGACAACAGTTAGTATTCAGTAATCGTCTGTTCTCCGACACATATTTATATACGGCACACTACCGCTTCCGGACTTACCGCTCATTGAATTAGGTTGTCCTGACGGTTTATACCGATGCCGGCGGACAAACTTAACAGGTTTCCTTGAGGTTTAGCATGCGGAAACCGAGATTGACATAATGCGTTTCAAACACCGGTTATTACTTACAGTATCACTGATATCGGCGGCGGGGATTGCGACAACACTGGCACCCCTGCTGCACGCCAGCGCGGCCCATTCCGAAAATGCGCCTGCGCTGACCGTACCCGACGGGCTGGCCGAGACAACCGCCAATGCCCTGGCCGTACTCGACGACTCGGTCAACCCCATGGACACGCCGGCGCCGATGCCGCTGGACACTATGCCCGACGAAGGCTGCGTGCGCATGCATATCAATCCCATAGGCAACCTGCGGAAGACTCTGCGCGACTCAAACTACTACCACTACGAGATAGGCAAGATGACGGGCATCGACCCCATCAGCTGCGAGGCCGACGCATGGCGGGCAAAGCGGCCGCTGATGCGCATGACATCGTGCCGCGAGTTTTTCGTGGCACCCATGACTCACTCGTATCCCTATCTTATACCAGAAGCCTCGCAGTTGCTGCACGAAATCGGGGCAGCCTTCGCCGATTCGCTGCGCGCACGCGGAGGCGGCGACTACCGCATAAAAGTAACCAGCATGCTGCGCACAAACAGCACGGTACGCCGCCTGAGACGCGTCAACCGTGCTTCGGTGGACTCGTCGTCACACCAGTTCGGCACCACATTCGACATCAGCTATACACGGTTTATGCTTACAAGAACCGGAGGTGTATACCGTACGCAGGAGGACCTGAAAAACCTGCTGGCCGAAGTGGTGATGGACTTCCGCAACCGCGACCGCCTCTACGCCATATACGAACCTCACAGCGGATGCATACACATTACGGTAAGGCCTCCGGGGCATCCGCCTGTAAAAAAGCCGCAGTACCTCATCGAGCAGGAGAAGAACCGTAAAAACCGGCGTCACCGCCGCTAACCAAGTTTATTTTTCAACAGTCATGCCGGAAATCAAGCAAATCAAATCGGCCGGCCTGCCGCCGCGCCGCCTGTGGGTACGCGTCCTCAAGGCCGTACTGCTTACGTTATGGGGAATTCTCCTGTTCGTCGCCGGCATACTGATATGCACGGTAACAATACTCACTCCCGAGCGTCTGACACCGATTGTAAGCCATGTGGCCACCTCGCAGCTGCGTAACGCGCATGTCGAGGCCGGCCGTGTCGAACTCTCGCTGCGCGCTACTTTTCCATTTCTGCAGCTTGACATATCTGATCTCAGCGTACTGTCGTCGGCAGTCGACTCACTTGCTCCCCAGGCACGTTCCAATACCCCGCAGTGGGCCGATACGGTACTGCACATACACCATTTTTCGGGCGGAGTCAATCTGGCGGCCCTGGCCCTGAATACCATCGAGCTCAGCGACGTCACCATCACGCGTCCTTCGGTAAACTATGTGGTTGTCAACGATTCGGTGACCAACTTCGACATATTGCCTGCACAGACGCCGCAACAACCCGAAAAGCCGTTTGACTGGAATGCCATACCGCGCATAAGGATGCGCCGCTTCACTGTGGACGCGCCGACCCCTGTCCGCTATCTTGACGTGAGTACCGGCACTCTCATCACCGCAAATATCGCGCATGCCGGCATCGACGGCAACGCCAGGCCCCTGTACCGCCTGCGCTTCGACGGAAACGTGAAATCGCCGTTGCTGATGAAGTACTGGACCTTGCCGCAGGTGACATTCGGTCTTGCCGGTTCCATAACATGGGACCAGGCCACGCCCCAGATTTTTCAGGTTGACGACATGCAGGTACATGCGGCGGTTGTCGACGGCACGCTGTCGGCCCGGATTGACATGACGGACGGGCTCAGGCTGAACGCCCTCGACATCGAGGTGAGGCCTATCGGCGTAAACCGCGTACTCGACCGGCTTCCCGCCGACTTCAAGGCGGCATACGGGATTCCCGAAGGTATCGAGACAGACGCCACCGTGGCACTGCGCGCCTCGCTGACACAGCCGTTCAGGGTAGGTGGCACCAGCGCTTTACCACACTGCCGCGTCAGCGTCGACATACCGGATGCCTCATTTTACTGGAGGCGTGTACACTTCGACAACCTCGCGGCAGATATCGACGTAACCGTCCCCGGCGACAGCCTGAACGACATCACCGTAAAAATCAACCGCCTCAATATGCGCGGTCCGGCCACTGACCTTGACCTGACCGGCACGGTCACATCGCTAATGGATGACCCGCTTTTCGACGGTACGGTACGAGGCAGCTGCGAGCTGTCGAAACTGCCCCCGGTGCTTACGGCATACATCCCCGGTTTTCTGCGCGGACACCTCACTGCCGACGCCACGGTAAAGGGACGCCCGTCCATGTTCGCGCTCGACGGCTATCACCGCCTCAAGGTAACGGGACAGATTGCGGTCAGCCAGCTGTACTATATAAGCCGCGATACAACCGGAATAGTCTATGCCAGCCGGGCGGCTTTCGACTTCGGCACTCCCGGCGGCCACGGCGCCGACTCGCTGCTGCACGCCAGGATAACGATTGACTCGGCCACGGTGCTCAACAACGACATCTCGATGCGGCTGGGGCGCCTGCGCTTCGGGTTCGGATCGGTAGCCGCGACATCATCTTTCGGTGCCGGCGCACGTGAGCGGCGCGTGGTACCGATGGGCGGCGCACTGAGCATCGGTTCGTTCCGACTTACCCTGCTCTCCGACTCGCTGATGACCAATGTGCGTCAGCTTAGCGGGCAGGCCGCAATCATGTCACACGGCGGCGACACACGCATACCCGAGCTGCGCTTCAATCTTGACATAAAACGTTTCAGCGCCGGCGACCGCACAAAACGCGTGATGTTCCGCGACGCCCACTGCGACCTTACGGCATGGCCCGAGCCACAGACGCGCGGCGAAAAGCGCGTGCGCCGCATCTGCGACAGCCTGATGCAGGTTCATCCGGGACTGTCTCCGGACACCGTATATGACATGGCCCTGGCTATCAGCCGCGCAGGACGGCAAAGCAGGGCGACAAGACCGTCCGGTGGCACAGACTCGCTTGACATCATCGACTTCGGCAACGACAACAGCATGCGACGGCTGCTGCTGGGATGGTCGTTCGGCGGATCGCTGACTGCAAGCCGAGCCGGTGTCTTCACCCCTTACTTTCCGCTGCGCAACCGTTTCCGCAACATCAACCTGCACTTCAGCAACGACTCGGTTGTCATGCGCGACGTACGCTACAAGTGCGGTCAGAGCGACTTTACCATGTCGGGCGTAATTGCCAACATCAAGCGCGCCCTGACATCGCGCCGCGGACGGCAGCCGCTGCGCGTCGACCTCGACCTGGCCTCGGACACCATCAACATCAACCAGCTGGCACAGACGGCCTTTGCCGGTTCCGCCTACCAGCAGGCCATACTCCGCGACAGCACCGACGCCGTAAACCTGTCGCTTGACGATGACGAGGCCGGCCTCGACAAGGAAATCGGCATTCAGGTGCCTGACGCCGACGAAGCGATGGCTCCGCTGCTGATACCGGTCAACGTGCAGGCCAACCTCAATGTCAGAGCCAACAACGTGCTCTACTCCGACATGCTGCTGCACGACATGACCGGAAAGGCCATGACATACCAGGGGGCCCTCAGCCTCAACAACCTGTCGGCGCGCTCCGACTTCGGCGATGTGAGCCTGCAGGCCCTGTATGTGGGACGTATGGCCGACTCGCTGCAGTTCGGATTCGGCATGCAGGTACGCGATTTCAACATCAGCCGCTTTCTCAGACTGATGCCTGCCCTCGATACCATCATGCCCCTCCTCAAGGACTTCGGAGGTATTATCGACGCCGACATCGCCGCCACCACAGACATCACGCGCACGATGGATTTTGACATGCCCTCCATGCGCGCGGCCATACAGCTCACCGGCGATTCGCTGGTGCTCCTCGACCCCGACACTTTCAAAAGCCTGTCAAAATGGCTCATGTTCAAGAACAAACAGAAGAACTACATCGACCACATGTCGATGCAGATGCTTGTCGAGAACGGCCGCATGCAGCTGTTTCCGTTTATCTTCAACATCGACAGGTATAAACCGGG
>CAZETN010000009.1:0-13828 GCA_964514475.1 uncultured Bacteroides sp. | reverse complement strand
TGAGTTCTTCAAATTTATTGCCTAATTTTGCACTTGCAGGTAGAATCTGCGATCCGGACCATCCGCACGCCTGCCGGTGCGGACGGTGTATGTTGACCAGTAAAAAGGTGCGATTTACCTGTACAGAAATGCGATATGGGCCGGGATGTCGCCGGTGCGCACGCTCCACTTGCGCCTGCCGTCGCGCCCGAAGCAATAGAGGGTGCCTGATGATACGTGGTTCTTGGCGTCGGTGACATAGATGTCGCCCGTCTCGGGGTGTACGGCGATACCGTATGGCATCGTTATGTCGCGTTCGGTGCCGTCCGTGATGAAGTTGTCCGACACAACCTGTTTGGTCCGCGTGTCTATTACGCCGTAAGTGATGGTGTTTGTCAGGGAAAGGTCGCTCCATTCGGTGGCGTAAAAGTACAGCCGTTCGCCGCTGATGGCCATGTTCGAGCATGCCACAGGCAGCGTGTCGGTCACCTCCATGATGCCGGTCGTCTTGTCGCGGGACATTACGTACAATTGCGAGTGTATGTCCTCGCGGTTGCCGCGCGATGTCACCCACAGTTTGCCGAAGCTGTCTTTTTTGAGACGGTGCAGGTTTATACCTACCGGAATCTGACGCACTTGGCTGAAGGAGGACATGTCAATTTCAGATACGGTGTTGTCGTAATTCGGACGTCGGTATCCGCCGGAGTTGGCCACATACATATAGTTGCCTTCAAACTCCATTTCTTCGGGCTGATAGCCTACCGTGCACAGGCGCGTCACGGACAGCGAGGCTGTGTCTACCTCGTAGACGGCGCCGAGCGGGGCGTTGGCGTCGATGAGCACAGGCCCTACGTACGAGCTGACATAGGCGCGTCCCTCGCGGAAGCGCACATACCGGCAGTTGGGAATGTCCACCTGTCCCAGGCGCACGCCGCTGGCGGCGTCGAGAACCTCTACCTTGTGCGAGCAGTTGACCACCACATAAAGTTTCGAGCCGTAGATACCGATGTCGTTGCCGACATCGCCAAGTTCCTTCACCACATTCGGATTGCGTTCGGCATAAAAGTTGCGCGCATAAATGCCGCTGCGCAGGTCCATGAAGTCGAGCGTACACTTGTTGGACCCCATGTTGCCCTCGTTTACAAGATAGAAGCCACGGATCTCCGAGTCGGGCGACGGTGTCACGGGCACAGTCTCGTACTCGGCCGGCACCACAATCTCGTCCTTGCGGCAACCGCCGGTGATTACGGCCGCCATCACCATAAATATATATAACGCTATGCTTTTTTTCACTTTTACGGCTAAGTAAGTCGAAGACGCTGCCTGAGCACTCCTGACTTACCTGATTAAGACTAATTTTTGAAACTTGCTTATTTGTCCGCAAATTTACGAAAAAAAGAGCGCAAGCCGAAATCGTAGGGTACGGGCGCCCGTCAGACTACGGAATTGAGGCGTTTGTATTCGTTGGGAGTCAGGCCCGTTGTCTTTTTGAACAGGCGCGTAAGATGCTGGGGATACTGAAATCCAAGCTCATAGGCTATCTGTGAAATGGACAGGTCTGAACCCAGAATGAGGTCCTTGGCCTGATCGGTGAGTTTGAGCCGGATGTGCTCCTGAGGTGTTTTGCCGGTTTCCTTCTTTATAAGGTCGCCGAAGTAGTTGGGCGACAGACACAGTTCGGAGGCACACATCTTCACAGTGGGCAGGCCTTGTGTGCGGGCCTTGTCACTGTCGAAATAATCGTCGAGCAAAGACTCGAAACGGGTGTATATGTCGTGGTTCACGACCTCGCGCGTTATAAACTGGCGTTCATAAAAGCGCAGACAGTAGTCCAGCAGCAAACCGATGTTGGCAGTTATAAGCCGGCGGCTGAGGCGGTCCACCGAGTTTTCGAGTTCGTGATTTATTTTTTCGAGGCAGTCCAGATATACTGTGCGTTCCTTTTGCGACAGATGCAGGGCCTCCGACACTTCGTACGAGAAGTAGGTGTATTCCTTTATGCTTTTTCCAAGTGCGGTGCCCCGTATGAGATCGGGATGGAAGCAGAGGGCCCGGCCTTTAGGCTGGAAGGTCTCGCCATTATCCTCTACCCCGATTATCTGTCCGGGGGCCAGACATACCACCGTGCCTTCCTGATAGTCGTAATAACGGCGTCCGTATATGAGGTCGCCGCATTTCACGTCCTTCAGGAACAGGGCATAAAACCCGAACGAATGTCGCGAGTGACGTATACGTTGCGCTTTGGAGAAGTCTATGACGCTGACCAGCGGGTGCAGTGTCTCGATGCCGAGCAGCCGGTTATAGTCGGATATACTGGCTATATGTAATATTTCGTTCTTCATATATCGTTATGTGCCGCAAATATAGCGCATTCGGTCTGAAAATCAACGTCACCTTTGCCAAAATCCGTAATCCGGGTAATTTAATCCGTAATCAGGGTCAAGGCCGGTGTGCGGGTGTCTCCGTATATTTCATGGCCTGCTTGGGGCATTTGCGGACGCATACACGGCACTCGACACACAGGGTGTGGTTTACAACGGGATAGCCGTCGGCATCCTGCGAGATTGCGCCGACAGGACAGGCTTTGATGAGCGGGCAAACGTGGTTGTGGGGACAGATCAATTTATCTACCTGTATCATAAATAGCAGTCAAAAAATAGTTTGGAAGGTGAAAAATAGTTTATGTGATTGTTTCCGCTTGTCTGACAAAATCGTAGGGCGAGTTCTGAAAACGTGGACCGGTTATGTTTTGTGTGCAAATCTAACTAAAATTTCTTTCGCCAAGATGTATTTTTTGTAAATTTGTTGGGAAAAATATGATTTTGCAATGGAAGATTTCCGAAAAAAAGGTTCTCCGTCTCATTCCGGCTTCTGTTTTGAGGTCTGTGCCGACAGTCTTGATGCTGTCGCCATGGCAATCGCCGGTGGGGCCGACCGTGTCGAGCTGTGCCGCGAACTCGATACTGGCGGTCTTACTCCCGACAGTGACGATATACGCCGGGCGGTAGCTATGGCACGCGAGGCCGGGCGCCCCTTCGCGGTAAATGTACTTGTGCGGCCGCGCCCCGGTGATTTTGTCTATGACGAGGCTGAGAAACGTGATATGCTAAACGCTGTGGCAGATATCTGTCGGCTTGGTGTCGACGGCGTGGTTATAGGCGCACTTGACAGCGACCGTACTGTCGATGCCGAGTGGACGCGCAGCGCTGTTGCGGCAGCCCATGATGCCGGTGTGTCGGTGACCTTTCACCGTGCCTTTGACCGTGTTGCCGACTTTGCTGCCTCACTGGAGACATTGGTGAAAATCGGCGTCGACCGTATCCTTACCTCCGGCTGCCCCACATGCGCCGCCGACGGAACGCCGACCCTGGCAATGCTCGTGAACCTTGCCGATGGACATCCTGTGATCATGCCGGGCGGGGGTGTGCGCTCGTCCAACATCCGCCGGATACGTGAGGCTACCGGCGCAAGGGAGTTCCACAGTTCGTGCAAGGTGGGGGTAGCTGACGCACAAGTGACGGAACTTGACGAAATCCGCAGTATCTCGAAAATAATGAAATCCTTCAGCTGAAAAACCAGATGCCATGAAAAAATACATTCTTGCAGTGATAATCCTGGCCGCTGCCATGCCGTCACTGGCGGCGCCCTCTGTGTCGGCCGATTCGGTGCGCAAGTACACCGACTGGCTGTATGCGACGATGAATATCGCCGATATCCATAATTTCCCGCGTTCTTTCTGGGAGCGCAACGTTGCCTCGGCCCTGCAGACGCGTCAGGAAATGCCGTGGGGCGAAACCGTACCTATGCGCGAATGGCTGCATTTTGTCCTCCCTGTGCGTGTCAACAACGAGAGGCCTGACTCGTCGCGCATGGTCTTCTACTGCGAGATAGCTCCCCGTGTACGCGATATGTCGATGGAGCAGGCGGCCCTCGAGGTCAACCACTGGGCGCACGAAAAAGCCACTTACCGCCCCTCGGATGCACGTACATCGTCGCCGTTGGCGACAGTGCGCACTACGTTCGGACGCTGTGGCGAGGAGTCGACGCTTGCAGTCGCCGCCATGCGCGCCGTGGGTATCCCCGCACGTCAGATCTATACTCCGCGTTGGGCGCATACCGATGATAATCACGCATGGGTGGAGGTCTGGATTGACGGCGTGTGGCGGTTTCTGGGCGCATGCGAGCCCGAGCCGGTGCTCGATCTGGGATGGTTCAATGCTCCGGCATCGCAGGGAATGCTGATGGCGACCAACGTCATAGGCGATTATCGCGGGCCCGAGCAGCGTCTTTACCGCGACAGCTGCTATACACGCATCAACATAACGTCGAACTATGCGCCCGTCCGCACGGCATCCGTCCGTGTCACCGACGCGCACGGACACCCTGTGGCCGGTGCTCCGGTCGACTTCAGACTATACAATTACGCCGAACTTTATCCGCTTTTCTCAACCAAAACGGACGCTGACGGCACTGCCAGTCTGATTTGCGGACATGGTGACCTGGTAGCCTGGGCGACGGCACCCGACGGCGGCAGTTATGGATTTGCCGAACTTGACGGGAAGTCGGATGATACGGTTACTGTGGTGCTTGCAGACAATCCGTTGGCAACGCCGGTCGAGTTTATGCTGACTCCGCCGGCAGCCTCGCCGCGGATGCCTCGGGTGACGGCGGAGCAGACCGCTGCCAACGATGCCCGCAAAGCCCGCGAGGACTCGATGCGCAACGCAACGATGTCGCGTTTCTTTACCGCAGACGCAGCCGCACGGGTTCTGACGGGATGGGACAGTGACGACGCGGCGTATGTGTCGAAGGTGCTTGCCGGTTCGTACGGAAACCGCGACAATATGGAGCGATTTGTAAATTCCGTGTTCCCCGGGCGCCGGGGGCTGGCGCGCCGATGGCTTGCCTCACTCAGCGAAAAGGACTGGCGCGACGTATCATGGCCCGTAATCGAGGCTTTTTTCATAAATCGCGACGTGCCTGTCAATCCGCGTATATCCAATGAGGAACTGACTACATGGATTTCGGATTTTGACACCGCTGTCCCGGCCGCTCTCCGTGACAGTCTTGCGGTCGCGCCGCATGCGGTCGAACAGTGGGTGAACGCAAACATAGCTGTCGACAACGAGCACAACCCTAATCAATTCTGTATGGCGCCGTTGGCTGTATGGAAAGCCAGGCGTGCCGACAGCCACTCGCGCGACATCTTCTTTGTCGCCCTATGCCGGTGGCTCGGGTTTGACGCCATTATCGATCCGGTTACCTCGTCGGTACAGGTGCGTGGCGGTGCTGAAAAGGATACCTATACCCCCTTTGTCTCCGAAACAGTCCCGTCCTCTCTGATACGGGTGCGCATTGCCGGCGGTGACGATGCCAAACTGCACAATCCCAGGTACTACAGTCACTTTACAATCTCCCGCATAGACAATGGCCGTCCCGAACTGCTCAACTACCCCGAAGAGGCTACATGGCGAGATACTTTTGCCGATGGTGTCGCCCTGATGCCCGGCCGTTATCTGCTGACAACGGGACGGCGTCTTGCGGACGGGTCTGTAAAAGCGCGCCTCGCCGCTTTTGACGTCAATGCCGGTGACACTGTCGTACGTGTGCCTCTGACAATCCCCGACGATACCACTAAAATCAGTGTGATAGGGTCATTCAACGCCGATCCCCTCTTGCCCCTTACCGGTCGCGGGTTCTTCGTGGCCGCATTCGTGCGTGCCAACCATGAGCCCTCGGCTCACTTTATAAACGAACTGATTGGCGCAGCCGGCCGGATTGAGGCATGGCCCCGTCCTGTTGTCCTGATCGCACCCGACGACAGTTCGGCCGCCATAATCCGCTCCATGGCCGGTCTCCCTGCCAACGTCACCGTAGCGAGTGCAGCCGGGCTTGACCCCGCCGGTGCGTGGCTGCCGGCTCTCGCCGCCGAGTTCGGCCTTCCCGCCGACACCGACAACCGCCCGGTTGTCATGATTGCCGACACCTTTAACCGCGTTCTGCATCTGGCATCCGGCTACCGGCCCGGTTCCGTCGATACTCTTCTGCTCCTCTTGCCACGGCTGCAGTGACCTGAAGGATGCTTATCCGGGACGTTCAGGGTCTGTCATGACGTTAAGCGGGGTGCTGCAGCCCGGGCAGGCGATGTCGCCATAGGCGCTCACTCCGGCGATGCGTGTTCCGCAACGGGGACATATGGCACAGGGCTCGCAGAATTCGCCGGTGGTCAGATTCCAGCGGTAAAGGCCGGGAATGTCCATGCGGTTGTTGACGCCGAATCGTGCATCAGGTCTGAAAAATGCAACGTGGCCGTCGGAGCGCCCTATGGCCAGTCCGTCGGCTGTGACCTGAAAGCGCATGGGTACGTAATTCAGGGGATATGCGTATTGCAATTCCTTGCCTTCGTATGTGTTCAGCGAAATCCTGCGGTCCATGTGATAGGCATAGAAATGTATGCCGTCGAAGCATGGAAAAGCCATGATAACGTTGTCGGCCACACGTCTTGGCGCGTCGATAGAGTATGTCCTTATATACAGAGTACCGCTTTTGCGGTCAAGCAGCAGGCGTGTGTCGACATCGAGACCGATGAGTGTCATGGAGTCCTTGGTTACGGTAACCTCGCACGAGGGGATTTCTACTTCGTAGTGTTCTCCGCTTCTGCTCGTGAGCAACGCTTTTCGTCCGTAATCCCAGAACATCAGAGGAGTCTGGTCGACGAGAATGCCATTTGTCCTATCCCTATGGCTTATTGATGCCCATGTTTCGACATCGGCGCAATTGGCCTTTACCAATCTGCGGGTCACCAAATCATATACGGACACCGACCACGAGCCGAATATAAGCCAACGGTTATCTTCGGTGACACGTATATGCGTAGCCCCCATGACATCCATCAGGTCATGCCCTTCGAGGGCGTCGGTATAAAGGTGACGGCCCTCGCGGTCAAAAACTGAAATTACGGTGCTGTTGCTCGCGATATAGTCGCCCGTCACCGCAATCAGAAACCGGCTGTCGGCCGTGAAAGTCATGGCGACTACTCCGAGTGTAATCTTGAAGATTGTCGTTCCCGTATCTGATTTCAGGTTGTACAATATTATTGAATTTGACGGTTCGTCCTGAAAGAATGCGGCGAGAGTGCCATCGGGAGATATTGCTGACGACAGTGTATATCGGGTGATGTCAAGGCCCTCGACTCTCAATTGCCTCTCGTGCCATGAACCGTCGGCAAGCCGTTCGGTTAGAATGGGGAATTGTATTGTTCCAAATTCCTGAGCACGGTTTTTACCGATGGAGACAAGCATTTTGTCCGATTTCAGCGAGGACGTCATGTTATTGAGGCCGACATTGTCCAATGAAGCCAGATATAGTGACTCATGCATCATACGGCGCAAGTCGAACAGACAGCCGCATTCCATTGACAAGGCCACCGACAGGTCATCGGACACTGCGTTGACGGGGAAGACCGAAGCGGTCTGCCTTATTCTGAGACTGTTGTCGCCGTTGCCGGTAATCTCGCCGATATGGCCCCTCTCCGACCCATAGACGGCCTTGATTTTATCCAGCCCGTCGGCAGCGTTGGCCACGTTCACGAATGTACAGCCCGGGTAATAAAGCAGATGGTGTCTGATTGTGCTGTCTTCAAAATTCAGAATGAGTACGTCACAGACTTTTTCATTATATACGGCAATGAGACTGCGGTACGTCGAAATGATGCGCTTCCTGCCCCATAAAGCAGTCATGTGTTCCTTATCCTGGCCGAACGAGTTCTTTGTTCCCTTACCCGACTCAAGGATACTGCGCGAATACCGGCTGATGTTTCCGTCGCGCAGCGTCCATATCCATTGCGAGTCGTCACTGAACCGCATGGCCTCGCATTTTTTTGCATCCGGGTCGTTCAACGAATTATATCTGTTGCCGTCTGAGCTTATGAATGCGATGGGTTTACCCGAATGAGTCAGTGCAATCCATGCACCGTCAGGCGAGACGTCCAATACGGAGTAACGGTCGGAATATACCGTACTCCATGCCTGTGTGCCGTTGACGACATACAGCTTGGAGCGGCTACCGCCCTCCGGCAGCAAGACTGCGCGTACGGAGCCATCGCGTGAGATTGCAAAGTCGATGATGTCAGGCAGCAGATTGCCCGAAACTTTCTGCAAAAGCCCGGTTTTTACCTCCATACGGCATATAATGCAGTGGTTCTTCTCCGGATATATGTAATAGAGTGCATCTCCGTCGGCCGTAAGGCGCGTGAAACGCATGCCGTCGGTGTCGGGCAGGCTCTGGATGATGTAGCTGTCGGTGGTGATATTGCGAAGTTCATCGGCAAGGACTCGCGCGGATTCGGGTCTTCGCATGGCGTAAGCGCGGACATTCGTATCATCGGGCATATTCACGGCCAGGGCCATTGCATGCTCGATGCTCAGAAGGTCGGGCCATCGTCGTACATCGGCCTGCGAACGCAAGAACTTTTCAAGAGTCTCGCGGTGCGAGGAAAAACGGCTCAGGGCGTGATAATACTGTAAGTACAGCATGTCGAGCTTGCGGCGGTCGGCTTTCTGCATCATATAGATGTAAAACGGGTCGCTGAGGCGGCTCATGCCAAGGCTTGCAGCTGATTTGCGGTTGTCCTGATTGCTGTCGCCGAGGATGAGTCGGACCGAGCTGCTCACCACTTCGTGCAAGGCGACGGGATTGTCGTTGCACCATTCCCGGTTGAAAAAATCAAAGGCAAGCCGCAGGGCATTTACTTTGTCGGACTCTGTCAGCCACTTGCCGGTCAGGGCCTTGCGGATTTCAGGATGGCGGATTACGATGCGGGCACCTCCGCTACAGCTGCGGATGTCGGCGATTGTGCCGTTGAGATCGTGGAAAAGGCGGCTCCAGTAAATTGGTGGAAGCCTGCGTTCGCTTTTGTCCCAGTCGTGAAAGCTTGATTTCGCCAAAGTGTCATGCAATACCTGGTCGCTGTCGAGAATGCGTGAAAGATTGGTGTAATCGATGCCCTCCGGGATGGTGGCAAGTATAGCGAGAGCTCTGCGTGTCAGCAGCTGGCCGTGTTTTTCGGGGCTCGACAGCCTGTTGGCAATTGTTAAAACGAGCCCCTCGATGGTGTCCGGGATTTCGGGCAACCCGTCTTCCGATTCAATCTGTCCGAGCAGTGATGCGAGCAGCCGCATGTAAAGCCCCCCTTGTCTGAGACCCGAATGTTCGAACTGCCTACGTAGGGCACCGGTCTGCGCCGCTGTAAGACGGCGTCCCTTTCCACGCAGCATGCCTGCGATAATAGTCATTGCCTCGGCCGGTTCGAACGGGTCGAGTTCCAGAGATATGAAGCCGGGAATAACGGATTCGACAGTATCGCCGTCGGCGACGGTGACGATGAGGGACGCCTGATATCTTCGGGCGAGAGCTGACAGCCAGCCGAGGCGCTTTTTCTCGAGGCTGTTCCCGAGATCGAGTTCGTTTGCGGCGTCGACGAGTATGACGGCAGGTGTGTCCTTGATATTATCAAGCTCGAGCGCGATGGACTGCGACAGTTCATCGGGTGTCCGTCCTGTGGTGAGTATACTGCTGAACCGCATGCATACGTAATATCCCGTGTTCGTAAGTTCGCAGGCGAGACGCCCCATCAGGGTGCTCTTGCCGACACCCGGTTTTCCGCTTATCAGGAGTGGTGAGTCTGAAGTGCCCACACTGTCTACGACAGTATTGATAAAACTCTCCCGGCCTATAAAATCACCGGATAACCGTTCGGCGTAGTCGAAATGCTGCAGTCTTTCGTTTTCATGCTCGTCACGCGATTCATAGCCGGAGATTTCGCGGTCGATAATGCGGCGTATTTTTCGCTCGATTTCCTGTTCGAATTCGACAACGTAAGAATCAGAAACATAACGGCACCAGTCAAGACCCGTAACGACAGAGACGTTAGCCGGGTCGGAGGAGTCAAGAATGCGGCGATGCCACTCTGTCGGACTGCCGTTTGCATTATAGTCAGGACAGAATTTGGAGCGTTCCTCAGTCGGAACCGTCCTGTAGTCGAGTGTTCGCAGATATGCGATTACATGGTCTTTACTGTCCGGAACACTGAGAATGCCGTTCACTACCTCCTGTTGCGTGGCTGACAGACGATAAGGACTGTCGGCAGGGAATGTTTCGGAGAACAGCGCATGCAGAACCGACTCCACTTCGGAAGCGTCAAACAGCATGGATTGTCTGGGCTCCAGCACCCATGCCCCGTCTGGAAGTATATTGGAGTTGAAGCGGTAACTCGTCTTTATACAAAGCAATGCCCTTGAGTCGGCGCGGTCCATGACCCGATTCATATCGGCGGCAGGCATAACCTCGGGCAACGGGAACCATCCGGCCCGCTCGCCCAGCAAAACTATAAAATTGGGCCGTGGCGACAGCCGCTGGCACAGCCTCAGTTCGTCAAGACATATCGACATTGTACGGTTGTTCTCACCGGCCTCCCTGCTGATCCCCCAGCGCAAATCCACATACTCCACCTGCCATCCGTGGCGCGCCGAATACTCGTGCTGAATTCTGTCAATAATGCGCCTTATGGCATTGCGCTCCCTCTCCATATCAGCGAAAGTGGAACTGATAAAAAAGCGGATATATTTCCCTCGGTACTGTCGTTTTGCCTCCATCTGTCACGATTTTGATATTGAAACTCAGCCCAAAGATACAAAATATTCCCCTCGCAGCAAATTCTCCCCCCTCCAACGAGTTTGCCGCCAAATTCCGATACCCCCGGCACCGCGAAATACACCTGCTCCATCAATTTCTTCAGACGCGAAGCCATCGACCCGCGGCCTCTTTTTGATGTCTACATAAAAATGAATGTACATGGCTGATAATCAAAATAAAAATGTTAACTTTGTAATATGAATGACTTGACAGGATCAAATATCGAACGGCAGAACGTACTTAACAACAATTATGCCCTTCAAGCCATCCAAGAGGACTTGGATGTCAACGGTCTGCGCTTCCACGATCAACTTCTTTTCACTACTAAAATGGTAGCGGATTTCTATAGGGTGGATGAGAGGACCATTAAGCGTTACGTTCAGGAACACGGGGATGAACTTCGGGAAAACGGTTACTTTTTAAGTGAAGGTAACTCGCTTAAAGAGCTGAAGTTACATTTTGTTGGGGACATTAATGTCCCTAAGTTTGCCCGGCAGTTAGGAGTATTCTCATTCCGGGCATTTCTGAACATAGGGATGCTTCTAACGGAAAGTGAGAGAGCCAAACAGCTCCGTACACGCATACTTGATATTGTCATCGCCACAATCAATGTTCGCGCCGGGGGAGGCACCAAGTATATAAACTGGAGAGACCGCAACTATCTTCCTACCGCAATAAAGAGCGAAAACTACCGCAAGAACTTCACTAAAGCAGTAGGCAAGTATGTAGATGGGATACCGACCTACAAGTACGAGCAGATAACCGACTTGATATATAAGGCTGTATTCCGGGAAAACGCCAAGGAATATCGTATTGTCCTCCGTCTGCAGAACGAGGAAAATGTCCGTCACACGCTCTATGCGGAGGTCTTGCTTTGCATATCCTCATTTGAGAATGGCGTGGCCCATCAGATTGAGAAAATGTACTCTAAGAATGGCAATGCACTGCTTTCTGTAGAGGAAGTAAAAGCAATTATTGACGAATTGGCTGCCGCTCCGATGATGGAACCGTTTATCAATGATGCGAGGTCCAAAATGGCATTCCGCGATGTCGCGTTCCGCGATGCATGGCACGGAAATCTCGCTGAATACCTTCGTGCGGTAACTCCCGATGAGTTTGACAAATTCATAGGCGAAGCTTCAATCGATTTTGACAACATTCTTGAAGCTAACCGTGGAGTTCTCAAACGCCTGAAGCAAGCCGATGACGATGAGTGAGAATCTGAAATATATCGACTACGATGGCACGTTAGAGGTTTATCGTAAGACTGTCGCTGCCAGCGGTGGCGGTCTGCAGGGTGTGAAAGACGAAGGCGGCATACGAAAGGTACTCGACTTCGTGCAGAATGACCTGTACTATCCGACATTCGTTGAGAAACTGACCTATCTGGTATTCGGATTATGCACAGGCCATTATTTCGAGGATTCCAATAAGCGGGTTGCACTGACCATAGGCGTTTGGTTTCTCGTTCACAACGGGTACTATTGGCACGCCTACCACTTTATGCAGTGTATGGAAGCAATCATCTACCATGTTGCCGCCGGACGCATCGACAAAGAACTCCTCCAGCGCATCATTACCTGTTTCATAGCAAACGAGGACTATCCTGAATCCCTCAAACTCGAAATCATCCACGCAATAGATGATCAATTCACTGGATTTAACGAATAAAGCATTTCGATCATGCAAAATGTAATAGCAATAATATGGGATTTTGATAAAACACTGGTCAACGGTTATATGCAAGACCCAATTTTCAATGAATATGGAGTCAATGCAAGTGAATTTTGGCAGGAGGTTAATGCTCTGCCAGATAAATACTGGAAGGAACAGAAGGTAAAAGTAAACAGGGATACTATCTATCTGAACCAATTTATCCGCTATGTCCATGATGGTAAATTCTCCAAGCTAAGTAACAAGAAGCTAAGAGGATACGGAGCACAACAAAATTTCTACGCCGGTATTCCCGATATATTCAGGACAACAAAAGCTCTCCTTGAATCAGATCCGGTTTGTAAGGAATACAATATTCGTGTCGAACATTATATTGTGAGCACAGGTTTTGCTGAGGTTATTCGGGGTACGTCTATAATGGAATTTGTTAAGAAAATCTGGGGATGCGAATTAATCCAAGACAAGGACGAGGACGGAGACTTTGTTATAAGCGAAATCGGTTATACGATTGACAATACATCCAAAACAAGAGCTATTTTTGAGATAAACAAAGGAATTGGAGATATTAAGGATGTGACTGTCAATAGCAAACTGACAGACGCACAACGTCGGGTTGACTTTAGAAATATGATTTATATCGCGGATGGGCCAAGCGACGTCCCTGCATTTTCTGTTGTAAAAGGGCGAGGCGGATCAACTTTTGCCATATATCCGGCCGGAGACAAAAAGGCATTCGAGCAAGTTGAACGTCTTAGAGAGGATGGTCGTATTGATATGTTTGCGGAAGCTGATTACTCCGATGGCACGACTGCTTCTATGTGGATTTGCAATAAAATCCAAGAATTTGCAAACCGAATCAAAGCAGAGGAGCAGGTTAAGAGACAAGCGGGTAATGGTACGCCCCAACACCTTGTTTAGTCAAAAGAATGAATGTAAAGCAATTTCGAACAGACATGTTGCTATATTTTTATATCAATGGTTGCCGATTTGTCTGAAAAGTAAAAGCGGACAAGTTTACCATCCTTATAAATATGGCCAATAATACTGTCATTGGGAGTAGTTGTTTTTTCTCTATTCGAGGAACTAATAATCATATACTTTTTTGCTTCATCAGAAACTTTGACAATTTTTATTGAAATAAATTTTAGGGTCAGCGGATTTTCCCAATGGGCGACATGGCGGACTCATGAAAAAGTGTTCCCTTTGGATAAACTAAATTTCGTCCCCTCCTTGAGGGAAAATAGATTTCAACTCATTAATCGTTTTACAATTAACAATTCGAGGCAGATAATCGAACAAGTATCTTATGACATCTTTATGCTCTTTGAATTTTGCCTGATATTGATTTTTCCAAGCGTAAACTATTTCTGGTTTATTTGCGCCAATACACCATACCTCCATTTTAATACGACTACATACGCCTAATTGATAAGTAGTCACTAAAAATTAATGTTCATATGTTGGCACGGTTTTTGCATATCAG